>NZ_JBEPCJ010000120.1:0-26499 GCF_040299565.1 Spirillospora sp. NPDC000708 | reverse complement strand
TCGGCGTTCCGGCTGGGGCCGGGCACGCTCGCGCGGGCCATCGGGAGCGACTTTCTTGGAACGTTCCTACGCCGGGCCGACCGGCTCCGGTCCGGCCGGTTCCGGGCCGGCCGGCTCCGGCGCGGACGCCTGCGGGGCGGCGCTCACGCCTGGACGGCGGGCTCCCGGCTGAAGGCCACCGTCACGCTGGGCAGCTCGGGGAACGGGCCGAGGTGCTCGGCGAGGGACTTCAGCCCCGCCGCGAGCGTGATCTTCGGTTCGTACCCGATGCCGCGCAGCTTGGAGATGTCGGCCACCAGCCGGAAGCTGTCGGCCAGCTCCGACTCGTCCGGCTTCAGCCGGGACGGCTTGCCGGTGGCGACCGCGACGGCGTCGGCGAGGGCCCGCATCGAGACCTCGCGTCCGCTGCCCATGTTGTAGACCTCTCCCGGCACCCCGTTCTCGGCGATGGTGATCAGCGCCGAGGCGACGTCCGAGACGTGCACGAAGTCGCGGGTCTTGCGGTCGATGTCGCCGACGACGGGGATCGGCAGCTCGTTCAGCTGCCAGCGCAGGAACTGCGACACCTCCCCGCCAGCGGTGCGCGGGTCCTCGCCGGGCCCGTACACGACGAACGAGCGGGCGATCATCACCTGGAGGCCGAGGGCGTCGTGCAGGCTGCGCAGCGTCAGCTCGCCGGACAGCTTGGACGCTCCGTACGGCAGGAACGGCGCGATCGGATGCTCCTCGGTCATCGGGAACGTCTGCGGCGTGCCGTAGACGATCGCCGAGGACATGTACACCAGCCGGCGGACCTGGTTCTCCACGCAGGCGTTGCCGACGTTGCAGGTGCCGAGGCCGTTGACCTGGAAGTCGAACCTCGGGTTCTGGACGGACAGGGTGCCGCTGGCGTTGCCCGCCAGGTGGTAGACGATGTCGACGCCGCGCAGCGCCAGCAGCGTCTCGCCGTAGTCGCGCAGGTCCGCGCGCCGGTGCTGGACGCCCGGGAGGGCGCCCAGCTCCGGTGCGGGCTGGGCCAGGTCGACGACGATCACCTCGTTGCCGTCGTCGACCAGCCGTGCGACGAGGTTGCTCCCGACGAAGCCGGAGCCGCCGGTGACGGCGACGACCTTCCTCTGGGGGCGGGAACCGTTCGGTGTCTTGCCCATGGTGAGGCTCCAGACGTCATGTGCACCCTGCCGGGCGCACGAGGGGGTTGGTCTGCGGACGCGCGGGGCCGGGTCAGCGGCCCCCGCCGAGTTCGGCGACGCCGCGGCGCACCGCGGCGATCATGTGCTCCACCTGCGCGTCGGTGAGGTGGTCGTAGATGGGCAGCTGGATCTGGTGCTCGAAGTAGGTCTTCTCGGCGACCGGGCACTCCCCGTAGCGATGTCCGAGCGCCCGGAACTCCGGGAGCAGGTGGATCGGGAAGTACCGGATGACGATCTCGATCCCCTCCTTTTCCTGCAGATGGCGGATGAAGTCGTCCTTCGGGGCGCCGACGACCTCGGGGTCGTAGAAGCACGTGTAGAGGTGGTAGACGTGGTGGGCGTAGGGCTTCTCGGACTGGACGCCGATGCCCCGGATCCCGTTGAGCCCGTCGTCGAGCCGGTGCGCGATCTCCCGGCGCCGCTCGTTGAGCCGGTCGAGCTTGCCGAGCTGGACGACGCCGAGCGCGGCGGACAGCTCGCTCATCCGGAAGTTGTTGCCGACGAGGTAGCGGCCGCCGGCGTAGTCGTGGGTGTACGACCGGAGCACGTGCGCGTCCTTGTAGTAGGCAGGCTGCGCGTGCGGGCCGATGCGCTGGTCGTCGCGCTCGACCATCTCGCCGTAGTTGTGGATGGTGCCGAGCGCGCGCGCCATCTCGGCGTAGCGGTCGTGGCGGGTGACGAACGCGCCGCCCTCGCCGGTGGTCATGTTCTTCAGCGAGTGGAAGCTGAAGCAGCCGATGTCGCCGATGGTCCCGAGGGCGCGGCCCTTGTAGGTGGCGCCGGCGGCGTGCGCGCAGTCCTCGACGACGGTGAGGCCGTGCCGCTGGGCGATCTCCATGACCGGGTCCATGTCGACGGCCTGGCCGCCGAAGTGCACGACCCAGATGGACCTGGTCTTCTCGGTGACGAGCGGCTCGATCGTCGTCGGGTCGATGTTGAGGGTGTCGGGGTCGACGTCGGCGAACTTGACGACGACGCCGCGCGCCTGCAGCGGCCACGTCGTCACCCAGAACGTCTGCGGAGTGGTGATGACCTCGTCGCCCGGCTGCAGTTCGAGCACCTGGGCGGCGAGGAACAGGGCGGTCGTGCACGAGCTGGTCGCCTGGGCGTGCGGTGAGCCGAGCCGCTCGGCGAGCAGCCGCTCGAACTCCTTGCCGCGCGGACCCATGGCCAGCGTGTCCTGCCGCAGCGCCTCGCCGACGGCCTTGATCTCCTCGTCGCCCAGCCGGTTCGAGATGCCGCTGTAAGGCACCACGTACGTCATGGCACTTCTCCCTTGGTCCGTGATCGACATTCCTGTGCTCGTCATTGGTCTGACCGGCGCGCGGCCTCCCATGCGGGACCGCGCACGGTCCGCGCCAATGCGTCGCCGGAGCCCGGCGACCCGCGGAACACGGCGGCATCGACCGGCGAAGGTAAATCTCGTTTGAAGGTATGACGGGGCGCGGCCTACCGGGAAAGCTCATCGGTGCGGCCCGTGCTCCGATGTTAATTGAACTCAGATCCCGAGCGGTATCGACGTCAGGGAAGAAGATGGTAACCCGCCGACGGCGCGCATCGCCAAAACAGTGCGTTAGGTAAAGCCTTGATATTGAATTCGACGGTCCAAGGGAAATATCACCCGATGTCGCGCGGGATCGGAGCAAGAGGGAAAAGGCCGGGCGAGCCACGCGCGGCATGGCCGCACCGCGCGCGGGTACGGTGACGGCGACGGCGGTGCGCACCGGCGCCCGCCGCGGCGCGCACCGGACCGTCGCGCGGCCGTTCCGGCCGCGTTCGTGCCGGTCAGAGCCGTGATCACGACAACATGTGGATGGTGGCGAGGTGGCGGGACGGATGCGGGAGGCACCCTGGTGACCGGCGCATCCGGCCGGCGGACGGCCCTGGTGACCGGCGCGTCACGCGGACTCGGCGGCGCGATCTCGGCGGCGCTGGCCCGCGACGGCGCCCACGTCGCGATCAATTACCGGCGCGATCACGCCGCCGCCGAGGCGCTGCGCGCGCGAATAACCGAGGCCGGTGGACGTGCCGAACTGTTCCGTGCCGACATCACCGACGAGGCCGCGGTGGAGGAATTGTACGACCACATCGTGGCCGAGTTCGGAAGTCTCGACATTCTGGTGCTGAACGCCACCGGACCGCAGCCGGACCTGCCCGTCGAGGAACTGCGCTGGCGCGATGTCCTCGATCAACTCGAATTCTTCGTCAAGAGCCCGCTGCTGCTCGTCCGCCGGGCCGTGCCGGGCATGCGGGAGCGCGGGTTCGGCCGCATCGTGCAGATCGGGTCCGACGTCGTCGCGCTCGGCCCGGCCCGCTCCAGCGCCTACGTGGCCGCGAAGTCCGCCCAGGCCGGCCTGACCCGCAGCTGGGCCCGCGAGCTCGGCCCGCACGGGATCACCGTCAACACCGTCGCGCCGGGCTGGATCCCGACCGACCGGCACGACGGCATCGGCCCCGACGCCCGCGACGCGTACACCGCGAGCGTCCCGCTCGGCCGCTTCGGCGTCCCGGCCGACATCGGGGAGGCGGTCGCGTTCCTCGCCTCCGACCGCGCCGCGTTCATCACCGGCCAGACCCTGACCGTCAACGGCGGGATGGTCTTCGTCTAGGACCCGGCGGCGGGCGGGGCGGTCAGGCGGGCCTCGGCGCACTTGCGGAAGGCGGCCACCAGGCCCGAGCGGTCGTCCGCGCGGGTCGCCAGCACGACGTGGCTCGGGTCGACCCCCTCCAGGGGGATCATGACGAGGTCGGGGCGCGGCGCGCGGCCGGGGACATGGGCGGTGATCGCGACGGCCTGGCCCGCGGCGACGAGCTCGAACTTGTCCTCCAGGTCGTCCATGACGGGCCCGTCGGGCGCCGGACGGCCGCCGGGCCGCGGTTCGAGCCGCCAGAAGGCGCTCCAGGCCGGGTCGGCGCCGGGGACCCGGGGCAGCGGCTCGTCGGCGATGTCGTCGACGGTCACCGACTCCCGGCCGGCCAGGCGGTGGTCGGCGGACACCACGACGGCGCGGGGCTCGTCGTAGAGGATCGTCACGCGCAGCTGGTCGGTGGCAAGCGGCAGCCGGGTCACGAGGGCGTCCACGCGGTGGTCGAGCAGCGCCCGCCGCGGCTCCTTCCAGTCGAGGTGCACGACCCGCACATCGGTATCGGGGTGCAGGCGCCGCAGCTCGCGCACCGCCGGGGTGACGATGATGCCGCTGGTGTACCCGATCGTGACGCGCCCGGGCCGCGCCGCGGCGCGGGTGCGCGCGACCGCCTTGGCGGACGAGCGCAGCAGCGACCTGGCGAGCGGCAGGAAGACCTCCCCGGCCTCGGTCAGGCGGGTGCCCTGCGGCGTGCGGTCGAACAGCCGGGCGCCGAGCAGCCGTTCGAGCTGCCGGATCTGGCGGCTGAGCGACGGCTGGGTGATGTGCAGGGCCTCGGCGGCGCGGCCGAAGTGCCGGTGGTCGGCGACGGCGGTGAAGTACCGCACCGGCCGCAGGTCGAGGTCCACCGGGGGCTGCGGCGAATCGGACATACCGGCAGCGTATCCGGGAGCGGCGGTGACTTCAGGCCGATCATGCCCTTGACATGTGGTTATGCCTGAAACGTATCGCCGGTTGCGAAACAGGCTTTGGACATGGCACATCCGCGGCGCGCAGAGTGGGGATACCGGCCGGGCACCGTCCCGGTGCCCGCATCGAGCCGGTTCCTGCATCGGGCCGGTTTCTGCATCGTTGCGTTCAAGGAGTAGGCCATGCGCGTTTTCGTCACGGGTGCGACCGGGTTCGTCGGGAGCGCCGTCGTCCGCGAGCTGCTGGACGCGGGTCACCAGGTGACCGGGCTCGCCCGCTCGGACGCGTCGGCGGCGTCGCTGGAGGCGGCCGGAGCCGGCGTCCACCGCGGCGACCTGGACGACCCCGACGGGCTGGGCCGCGCGGCGGCCGCGGCCGACGGGGTCGTCCACACCGCGTTCCACCACGACTTCGCCGACTTCGAGGCCGCCGTCGCGAAGGAGCGCCGCGCGATCGCGGCGATCGGCGACGCCCTCGCCGGATCCGGCAGGCCGTTCGTCATGACCTCCGGGACCGGCGGGGTCGCCCCCGGCCGCGTCGCGACGGAGGACAGCGTGCCCGACCCGGATTCGTTCGCGGCCGTCCGGTACGCGGCGGAGAAGGACGCGCTCGCGCTCGCCGCGCGCGACGTGCGGGTGTCGGCGGTCCGGCTGCCGTCGTCGGTGCACGGCGAGGGCGACCGCGGCTTCGTCCACTGGCTGATCGGCGCCGCCCGGGACAAGGGCGTCTCGGCCTACCCGGGCGACGGCGCGAACCGGTGGGCCGCCGTGCACCGCCTCGACGCCGCCCGCCTGTACCGGCTGGCCCTGGAGTCGGCGCCGGCGGGAGCGGTCCTGCACGGCGTCGGCGAGGAGGGCGTCCCGGTCCGGGACATCGCCGAGGTCATCGGCCGGAAGCTGGAGCTGCCGGTCACGTCGCTGCCGCCGGAGGACGCCGTCGGGCACTTCGGCTTCGTCGGCGGGGTCTTCGCCATGGACATCCCGGCGTCGAGCGCCCGCACCCGGAAGGAACTGGACTGGCACCCCACCCGGCAGGGCCTCATCGCGGACCTCGAAGAGGGCCACTACTTCGGCGCCTAGCCGGGCGCGGGCAGGTCATCACCCGCCCGGGCAGATCGTGCGGCCGGGGCGTCCCCCGTGTGGGGGACGCCCCGGTCGCTGGCGGAGGGGGCGGCGATATCGCTTCCCAGAGGGACGCGCCGCGGGCGCCCGGAGAGCGACCATTCATGGTGTGCGGCGGAGTGCTCGCCCGGCGCACGACCCGGGGTTCCCCGGAGACAGGGCCGACTGCCCCGTTCACCTGTCTCCGGGGAGCCGCCCATCGGCCCGTCCCGGCGCGGGCCGTCCGACCCGCCCGGTTCCGCGGTTGGACGGGCCGATGGGCACCCTCACCGGGCGCTCACCCGTCGCTCCACACGGGTTCGCGTCCGGCGGCGAACGCCTTCGGACCCTCGACCGCGTCGCGGCCGCGCAGCCGCCGCTCCTCCCACACGTACCGGGTGCGGAAGGCCTGCTCCAGCGGCATGTCGACCGAGGTGAGCGCCGCCTCCTTGATCGCCCGGACCGACAGCGGCGCGGCGCGGACCAGGTCGGCGGTCCACTCGGCGACGCACGCGTCGAGCCGCTCGGCCTCGACGACCTCGTTGACCAGGCCGTACCGCTCGGCCGTCCGCGCGCTCATCCGGCGCCCGGTCAGCAGGTGCCCCATCGCGATCTTGAGGGGCAGCTGCCGGGCCAGCCGGAAAGCGCCGCCGGCGCCGGGCACGAGCCCGAGCGTCGCCTCCGGCAGCCCGAACACCGACCGGTCGGAGCAGACGATGATGTCGCAGGCCAGCGCCAGTTCGAAGCCGCCGCCGAGCGCGTAGCCGTCCACCCGCGCGAGCACGGGCTTGGAGAGCGTGAAGCGCTCGGTGAGCCGCGGCCAGCCCGGCTGCCCGCGGCTGCCGAACGTCGTCGGCTCCGCCCCTCCGGCGTTCAGCGCGGCCCGCTCCTTCAGGTCCTGCCCGACCGAGAAGGCCCGCCCTCCCGCACCGGTCAGCACCGCGACCCGCACGGCGCGGTCGGCTTCGACGTCGTCCCAGGCCTCGGCGAGCTCGCGGTGCGTCGCCGAGTCCATCGCGTTCAGCACCTCGGGCCGGTCGAGGGTGACGAAGGCGACGCCGTCCTTCTTGTCGTAGCGGACGCGGGGGCCGGTCACGCGCCCGCCCCCGACGTGCTGCGGCGCAGCGCCCGGTCGCAGGCGGCCAGGTGCGCGCCGAGCGCCTCCTCGAAGCTCGTGGAGACCGCGTCGTCCATCAGCCGCCGCCGGATGGCGAGCTCGCGGCCCGGCAGCCCGGCGGCGGCCCGGGCCACCCGCGCGAGCGCCTCGGCCGGGTCGTCGGCCGTCTCGTTCAGCAGGCCGAGCGCGACGGCCTCCGCCGCCTCGATCGCGCGGCCGAGGAGCACCGTGCGCCGCGTCGCGGCGATGCCCGCCTGCCGGACGAGCCGGTAGATCGCCATGCCGGGCCACGCGCCGCCGGCGGTCACCGGCACCAGCAGCCGCGTGTCCGGGGACGCGACCCGCACGTCCGTCGCGAGCAGCACGTCGAGCGCGGTGCCGCCGACGTCGCCGGCGGCGACCCCGACGGTGGCGGCGTCCAGCCGCTCGAAGCGGCGCACCGCGCGCTCCCAGCGGGTCGCGAGCGCCAGGTCCGGCACCGTCCAGGGCAGGGCGGGCGCGCCGGAGAGCGCGACGGTCACCGGGGCCTCCAGGCCGAGGGACTCCACGCGGTCGCACAGGTCCGCGAGCCGCCGCACGGTCTCCTTCGACAGCGGCTCGGCGCCGTCGATGCGCAGGTCGTACTCCACGACGCTCACCACTGCACCAGCGCCGTCTCGAGGGTGGAGCCGGGCCCCATGGTCATCAGCACGCCGAAGTCGCCGGGCATGGCCGTCCCCTCGTCGAGAAGCCGTTCGTAGGAGAAGAGGAAGGAACCGCTGGACAGGTTCCCGTAGTCGCGCAGCACCCCGGTGGTGTGCCGGACGTCGTGGCGGCTGAGGCCGAGGTTGACGACCACCGCGTCGATGACCTTCTTGCCGCCCGAGTGCACGAGCCAGTGCGCGATGTCGCTGCGCAGCAGGCCCGTTCCGGACAGCAGCCGGTCGACGACGATCTCCGCATGCGCCCCGACGACGTAGGGGATCTGCGGGTCGAGGAAGAAGCTGAACCTGTTCTGCTCCCGGTCCCAGTCGTAGCGCATGGCGTCCACGGCCTCGGGGATGATGCAGCTGGCGAAGCGCAGCAGCCGCGGGCCCGGCAGACCGCGGCCCCCTCCCCCGCCCGGGCCGCCCCTGTGCGGGCCGTCCCCGTCCGGCCCGCCCGCGACCAGCGCGACCGCGGCGGCGCCGTCCCCGAACAGGCTGTTGACGACGGCGGTCCGCATCGTGCCGTCGACGGTGTAGGCCGACGAGCACGCCTCCGCGCAGAGCACGACGGCGAGGTCGCCCGGGTTCGCGACCGCCCATCCCGACACGACGTTGAGGGCGTTGAGGCCGGCGTTGCAGCCCATGCCGACGACGTCCGACCGGCTGCAGTGCCGGTCGATGCCGAGCTCCCGGATGATGAGGGCGCTGAGCCCCGGGGTCAGGAACCCGGTGGTGGTGACGCAGCACAGGTGCCGCAGATCGGCGAGGGTGCGGCCGCTGCGTTCCAGGCAGGCGAGCAGGGCGCGCGCGCCCATCTCCACCGCGTGCTCCTTGTGCTTGTCCAGCAGGTCGCCCTGCGACTCGGAGCGGCGCGCGCCGTTCTCGTCCAGCGGCGGCAACACCAGGTGGCGGCGCTCGATCGCGCTGTTGAGGAAGACCGAGCGGACCTTCGGGTCGTCGATCCCGAGGGCCTCCAGCACCTGCGGCTGGGAGTAGGAGGTGGCGGGAACGGCCGTCCCGACACCGATGATCATCGCGCGGTCGGCGGGCGCGAGCGCCCCGGGTAAGTCGAGCGGGCGGGTGAGCTCTACGGTCATCGGAACGTCCATCCCCACATGCGGCGCTTGCTGCGGATCATTTGTTTGACTCCTCTGCGGGACATCTACCGATCTCCTTGCTCGGCTCGGACGAAGCGGGACAGCCGTTCGACGCCCACCTCGATGTCACGGTCGCTGAGATAGCTGACGGAGAGCCTGATGGTGCGCTCGCCTCCTCCTTCCGGGTAGAAGTACGACATCGGCGTCCAGATGACGCCGAACTCCTCGGCCGACCGCGCCAGCGCGGCGTTGTCGGCGAGGAACGGAACGTGCATGGACAGGAAGAATCCGCCGGTCGGGGCGTTCCACTCGACGCCGAGCCGCTCCCGCTCCGCGGGCGGGAAGCACTGCTCCAGCCGGTCCAGCGTGGTGCGCAGCGCGTTGCCGTAGTAGGCGGACGTCCGCCGGTTGAGGTCCGCGACGCGCCCGTCCGCCCCGAGGATCGCCCCCGCGACGACGGCCTGGCTGAGCGCCGCGGTGTTCACCGTGACCATGCTCTTGATGCGGGTGAGCTCGTCGGCGAGCAGCCCGGTGGCGCCGGCGTCGTCCACGACCACCTGGTCGGCGACGGCGAACCCCACGCGCGCGCCGGGGAAGACCGTCTTGGAGAACGAGCCGAGGTAGACCACCCGGCGGTCCTCGTCCATGCTCTTCAGCGTCGGCACCTGCTCGCCCAGGCTCACCAGCCGGTACGGGCTGTCCTCCAAGATGAGCAGGTCCTCGCGGGCGGCCAGGTCCAGCAGCGCGCGGCGCTCGCCCGCGGGCATCGTGACGCCGGACGGGTTGGAGTGGTCCGGGATCACGTACAGCGCCCTGACCCGGCCGCCGCGGGCCTCGACCTCGCGGACCTTCGCCTCGACGTCGCGGTGCGACAGCCCGGTCGGCCGTTCGGCCACGGGCACCACCTCGATGTCGAGGAGGAGGGCCGCCCCCGTGATGCCCACGTAGCAGGGGCTGGACACGAGCAGCACGTCGCGCGACCCGGAGAACAGTGCCCGCAGGGTCAGCAGCATGGCCTCCTGGCAGCCGACGGTCACCACGACGGACTCGGGTGCGACGTCGATGCCCTCGTCCTTGCGCAGCGCGTCGGCCACGATCCCGCGGATGCGCCCGGCCGTCGGCCCGTACTGGAACAGCGCGTCGCGGATCGCCGCGGGACTCTCCCCGCCCTCGGCCAGGTGGTCGATGTAGCGGTTCAGGTGGCCGGTGATCTGGTCCGTGTCGAAGAACCCGTCGTAGGGGCGGCCCGGCGCGAACGACACCGCGTCGGGATAGCGCGCGGCGATCTCGTTGAGGAAGTTCATCGTGTCCATGACCGGGTCGGCCACGGACGAGTGCAGGGTGCTCTTGTGCAGGTCCGCTCCGTGCGCGGAGGGCGCGGGCGCACGGCGTTCCGCGGGCGCACGGCGTTCCGCGGCGGCGTCCGGTCCGGACGGCGCCGCGAGGAGGCTCGCCGGGACGGCGGACACCGAGGCGGTCCCGGTCAGCACCATCGCGTCGGCGAGCTCGTCGGCCAGGAGCCGGAACGCCCGGGTCAGTGCGGCCTCGCCTCCGGCCGCGAGGGCGTACAGCACGGGACGGCCGACCAGAACGGCCTGCGCCCCGAGGGCCAGCGCGGCCAGGACGTCGGTGCCCCGGCGGACGCCGCCGTCCATGAGCACCGGGCACGCGCCGCCGACGGCGGCGACGACCTCCGGCAGGGCGGTGAGGGCGGCGGGGGCGCCGTCGAGCTGGCGGCCGCCGTGGTTGGAGACGATCACGCCGTCGACGCCCGCGGCGACGGCACGGCCCGCGTCCTCGCCGGTCAGCACGCCCTTGACCAGGATCGGCAGATCGGTGGCCGCGCGCATCCGCCCGACCACGCTCCAGTCGAGCGCGGGTTCGAACTCGGCCCGGGCGTGCTCGGCGGGCACCGCGTAGGCGGCGCCGCCGCTGCCGTCCAGGTCGAGGTTGGCGGGGGCGAGGCCCTCCGGAAGGCGGAAGCCGTTGCGCAGGTCGCGCAGCCGCCGGCCCAGCCGGGGCGCGTCGACGGTGAGCACGAGGGCCTCGAACCCGGCCCGCTCGGCACGTTCCACCACGCGCAGCGTCGCGGCGCGGTCGCGCAGGCAGTAGACCTGGAGCCACAGCGGCGCCGACGCCTCGGCGGCCAGGTCGGCGAACGTCCGCGAGGCGAAGGTGCTGACGACGACCGGGAGCCCGGCGGCGCCGGCGGCCCGGACGGTGGCGAGCTCCCCCTCGGGGTCGGCGAGCGCCTGGTAGGCCATCGGGGCGACCGCGACCGGCGCGGCCCAGGCCCGGCCGAGGATCTTGGTCGCCAGTTCCGGTTCGGCGACGCCGGTGAGCACGGCCGGCCGGAGCCGGACGGCGTCGAACGCCGCGGTGTTCGCGGCGAGGGTGCGCTCGTCGCCGGCGCCCCCCGCCAGGAAGTCCCAGACGGCGGGGTCGAGGCGCTGCCGGGCCAGCCGCGAGAACTGCTCCAGCGAGAACGCCGCGGCCTCCTGTTCGCGTTCGGTACGGGACATGTGCAACCACCTTAGGAAGAGAGGTCCGCCAAACCATCTTCTGTTGTCGCCCGCTGCTCGACAATCGCACTGCCGTACTGTCCAATTGACAACCCTCGACAGCGTCGTGAGAAAGCGGTTACCCTTCGGTGGCCCTCGTGGCCCAACGGTAGAGGCAGACCACTTAAAATGGTCGAGATATCGGTTCGAATCCGATCGGGGGTACGGTCCAATCGCCGTACCGGGCGCGCCCGCCGCGCTTCAGGACGGCTCTTCGCGTTCGAGGCGGTGCGCAAAGTCCGCCCAGATTCTGCTGCACTTCCTGGCAAGTTCGGCCACCGTGCCGCCGCAGTACGGCGGCACGCCCTCGATAATTCTGGGCAAGTTCTCGGATTCCTCTGAATGCGCTCTGAGGAGGCCGAGCAGAGCCCTGCCGTCGGCGGAATTGCGCAGTTCCGGCCCGGCGTGCAGGTGCCGCACGGCGGGCCGCGGCACAGCGACGGCTCGGGCCGCTCGGCGAACAGCGCGGCGGCGGCCCGCCGCTTCTCGCGGGCGTCCAGCGGGCGGACCCGGCCACCGCGCCCGATCCGGGCCCGCCGCCCCGGTGCCGGCCGCCATCAGACCTGTCTGGCCTGGTCGGAGAAGCGCTGGCGCTCGATCGCCTCGTACAGCGCCTTGATGTTGTTGCCGCCGAAGGTGCGGGCGCCGCGCCGGTCGATCAGCTCGTAGAACAGGGTGCGCCGGGGGTGCTCGGACTCGGTGAAGATCTGCAGCATGATCCCCCAGCGGTCGCGGTCTGCGAGAATGCTCAGCTCGCGCAGCGTCTCCAGGGGGACGTCCAGCGCGCCGAGGCGCCCGGGCAGCGCGTCGTAGTAGCCGGACGGCGTCGTCAGGAAGCGCACCCCGCCGGCCGTGCTCTCCCGGACCGAGGCGGCGATGTCGGCGGTCAGGAACGCCAGGTGCTGCACCCCCGCGCCGTCGTGCGCGGCGACGAACTCGTCGATCTGGCCGGGGCTGAGCGTGGTGTCGGGTTCGAGGATGGTGAGGGTGACCTGCCCGGTCGGGTTCTCCACGACCTTCGAGTCCATCGCCTGCGCGCCGACGAGGATGCGCTCCTCGAAGATCTGGTCGAAGCCGAACACGTCCTGGTAGCGGCGGACGGCCTCGTCCAGCTCGCCGGCGGGCACGCACACGGCGATGTGGTCGACGGCCAGCAGGCCGCCGGTGGCGGCGGGCGGGTCGGCGAACTCGGTGACGGCCCCGGGCGCGAAGCCCGCGTCCGGCGAGCGCCGCGAGGTGAAGCGGTGCTCCACGTCGCCGAACCCGTAGACGGAGGCGAAGGTGACCTGGGCGTCGTCGGGGCCGAGGACGTCGGGCGGTGCGACGGGCAGCGCGCCGCGCTCGACCGCCTCGGCGAACGCCGCCTGCGCGTCGGGCACGGCCAGCGCGATCACGGCGACGCCGTCGCCGTGCCTGGCCACGTACTCGGCGGCGCGGTGCCCCTCGCCCAGGGCCGAGGTCACCAGCAGCGTGATCTCCCCTTGGCGCAGCAGCAGCGACCGGCACCCGGTCAGGCCGGTCTCCGGTCCGCCGCGCCCGCGCAGGGCGAAGCCGTAGGCGTCGCAGAGGCGCGCCGCCGTCCGCTCGGCGTCCTCGACGAATAACTCGATGTGGTCGATCGACTGGATCTCCATGTCCTGCCTCCCAGGAAGCCGCGAACGCCCCCCGGCGCATTCGCACCGTCGCCCGCCCGATAGGGACGGGATCGATGTAACCGTCGGCCGGACACGCCGTCCAACCGCCGGTCCCCGCAGTTGAACGGCGCGCGGTCACCCCGCCTCGCCGCGCGGCCCGGCGCCGTCCCGGGGCCGTCCCGGGGCGGCGGCTCCGCGCGTTGTCGAGCGGCCGCATCCGGCCGTCGCGTCCGATCCGCGTCTCCTCCTCTCCCGGTTCACCGGCACTCTCTCGAGAGTCTCCAAACGAGGCCCCCTGGTGCGGTGAGGACGTCAGCGCGCGGCCGCCGACGCCTCCCGGCGGAAGGCGGCCAGATGGTCGGCCAGCAGCTCCAGGCCCGCGGCGAGCGCTCCCGGCTCGCCTCCGAACCCGACCCTGACGTGCCGCGGGGCGCCGAAGCACGAGCCCGGGATCACCAGGACACCGCGGCGCTGGAACAGCTCCTCGCAGAACGGGCCGGTGTCCTCCAGGCCCTCCAGCCGGGGGAACGCGGAGACGCCGCCCCGCGGCCGCACGAGCGTGACCAGGTCGGCGTGCTCGTCCGCCCAGCGCGTCAGCAGCTCGCGGCCCCGGCGCGCCTCCGCGAGCCGCGGCCCGATGAAGCTCTCCGCGTGCTCCAGCACCCCGAGCGCGAGCAGCTCGACGAGCGGCGACACGTGCAGCGTCGTGTAGTCGCGGATCCGCACGCACGCGGCGAGCAGGTCGGGCGGCCCGAGGCACCAGCCGAAGCGGAGCCCGGGCAGCCCGAACGCCTTGGAGAACGTTCCGAAGCCCACCGCCCGGTCGTAGAGCGTCGACGCGTCGGGCAGCGGCTCGCCGTCGTGCACGAGGTCGGCGAACGCCGCGTCCCACAGGACGTACGCGCCCACGCCCGCGGCGATGTCGAGCAGCCTCCGCTGGCCGGCCGCCGTGACCGTGGTGCCGGTCGGGTTCTGCGGGAAGTTGACGATGATCGCCCGGGTGCGCTCGGTGACCAGTGCGGCCAGCTCGTCCAGCGCCGGCCGCCAGCCCGTGTCCGGGCGCAGCCGCCACGTCCGGACGGCGCAGCCGAGCCCGGCCGCGAACTCCACCAGCAGGTGGTAGCCCGGCTCGACGACGACGACCTCGTCGCCGGGCCGCAGCAGCGCCATCAGCACCAGCGAGAGCGCCTCGCCCGACCCGCAGGTCGTCATCACCCGGTCGGGGTCGTCGCCCCACCGCCGCGCGATGGCGGCGCGGACGGCGGGCGTGCCGAGCGAGTAGCCGTCGTCGAAGACGAGCCCGTCCAGGTCGTCCTGGGTCACCCCGGTCATCCGGCGCAGCTCTCCCATGGAGTACGAGCGCACGCCGCTGGAGCTGATGTCGATCTCGCTGTTGAAGTACCGGTCGCGCAGCCAGTCCTCCAGCGGCGCGGATCGCAGTCTCATCCGGGGCACGCTCCGCTCGTCCGTCCGGCGGGACGCGGCCGGTGCCCGTCTCGGCGAAAACGCGGTTCCTCACTCATGTGCCCCTCCATCGGGTCATCGCGCCGACCCGGCCGACGCGCCCTCCGCCCGATCACCGCGGCGGCTCTCAGATCCCCGCCTTGATCAGCCTCGCGTCCCGCACCGCGCGGGACTTGCGCAGGTCCGCGGTGAGGTTCACGCGCTTCAGCCAGCGGTCGGTCCCGTCGTGGCGCGCCTTGAACGGCTTGCGCCCGTGGACGACCCGGTAGTTGTCGAGGAAGCAGAAGTCGCCGGCCTCCAGGCGCATGTCGAACATCTGCGCGTCCATGGCCGCGACGAACGCGGCCAACGCCTCCTCGGCCTCCCGGTCGCCGTCCGGGACGACCATGAAGTACGGATCGGCCCTCATGTAGGGACGGTCCGCGTCGCCGAACAGGACGGCCACGCGTTCGGGCTCGCGCTGCATGCGCTCGATGCCGTCGAAGGCCTCCTCGCCGGGGACGGAGTTGTTCTTGGCGAGGTGGGACTCGTCGGGCCGGATGCCGAACCGCTCCTGGAAGAGCACCTCGCGCACGTGCGCGGGCAGGTCGAGCGACTCCGCGTACCCGACGGTCGTGGCGGCGCCGTAGGGGTTGCGCAGGCACGCGAACGACAGGAAGTCACCGCGGAGCGGGTGGAAGGCGTCCTCGGTGTGCCAGGTCAGCAGCGCCTCGCTGCTCGAACCGAGCTGCTCGTTCTCGTGCCCCTTGATGGGGATGACGTCGTGGATCAGCCGCCCGTCCTGCTGGGTGGCCCAGCTGAACGGGTCGGCGAGCAGCGACCCGTACATGACGAGCAGCAGCTCCTCGCGCCGCGCGGGCGAGACCTTCGGCCGGTCCCGCCAGTGCGCCGGCGTGGGGCCGATCCGCTCCTCGTCGACCTGGTAGCCCGAGATGCAGAGCACGCCCGACAGGTGCTCCAGCCGGAACGCGTTCAGGTAGAGGCGGACGCGCGCGGGTAAGCGGTGCGCGTGCACCGTGGCGCGGTGCAGCGCCTCGTCGCTCTCCAGGTCCCCGAAGTCGTCCTCGATCTCGTCCAGCAGATCGTTCACCTGGCGCAGTTCCGCCTCGTTGATCTCCAGCCTGTCCATGCAGATCTTCCCTCCGTGCTCGGCGATCGAATGACCGCAATTCGCCAGCGAGATCTTCTCTCCGGCCCGGTTGAGAGGCCCCCCGCCCCGGCACGCCGTCTCAGGCATGCGAGAACGCGGTTCCTCCGACATCGACATCCGCACAAAAACTCATGACTTGCCGTGTGCTCTGCGCTGCCGCGAACGTGGTTCGCGCTTCCGGACCGGACGAAGGCCCGCCATTGCGGAAAACATCGCCAGTCACGGTAGGAGTTTCGCTCCGGTTGAGCTTTCTGCCGCTCGGTCCGGCCGGCCCCCTCCCTTTCACCCCGGAACTCCGGGTGCCTCGCCAGAAAGGATCACACGCGGTCAAGGAACCGACAAGGGCTCGTTACGGGGCACCGTTCTCGCTCCAGCGAGGCTCCATCGGGCCGCCGAATTCACGGGGACGTGCGCCGACCGGGAGAAGACCCATCACCACCCGCCGGCGGTGACGCGCCGGAGCCGCGGGCCGCGGCGGCGCGCCCCGATCCGGTCCGCGGCTCAGCGCCGGTCGGGGATCTCCGCCTCCAGGAACCGCACCAGCCGCGCCACGCCCTCGTCGATCTCGTCCTCGCACAGGCCCGCCGCCGACAACCGCAGCACCCGCCCGCCGTCCTCGCCCCCGGGCGGCGACGACCAGACGACGCCGAAGTCCCGTGCGGCGCGGTCCCGTGCCAGGGCGTCCACCCGGAAGGGGAGCCGCACCGTCAGCGACGCCCCGCTGCACGGCAGGCTCCATCGCACCCCGAGCCGGGCGGGCACCCGCCGCTGGACGCTCTGGAGCAGCAGCCGTGTGGCGGCCGCCTCGGCGCGCCTGTCGCCGGGTGACGCGGCCCGGCCGGAGCGGGGCGGCCCGAACGAGATCGTCCAGGGGCGGCGCGGCGCGGTCCCGCCGGGCGCGGGCACGGCGGCCGCCGGACGTGTCGCCGACCGGTCCGTCATGTCCCGCTCGCCTCGACGGCCAGGGGCGGCAGGGGGTCTCCGCCGGTCTCCCGTCCGGCCAGCACGGTCCATCTCCTGGCCCGCAGCTCGCGGACCAGCGCCGGGGCCGACTCCGCCCGCACCGACACCTCGACGAGACCGGCCTGCTGGCCCGGCAGATTCTCGATCATCATGTCCTCGATGTTGATCTCGGCGGCCTCGACGGCCTGGACGAGCAGCGCCAGCTCGCCGAGCCGGTCGGGGACCAGCACCGGCACCACGGTGTAGCGGTCGGCGTGCGCGCCCCGCTTGCCGGGGACCCGGGCCCGGCCCGCGGCGCCCCTCGCGAGCACCTCGGCGACGCCCGCGGCGGCGTCGCCGCGCAACGCCGCAGCGATCCGGGCGAGGTCGCGCACCACGGCGTCCAGGACGTCGGCGACCGGACGCGCGTTCGCGGCGAGGACGTCCGGGCGCGGTTCGGGATCCCCGGCCGCGACGACGGCGTGCACGTTCCGGCCGGCGAGGTCGAGGAAGGCCTGCGGGGCGTCGGCGAACCGCGCTGCCAGGACCGACGCCACCACCTGCGGCGCGTAGCGCACCAGGGCCGTCGCCCTGTCGTGTTCGGCGGTGTCCATGACGACGGGGAACGCACCGCAGGACCGCACCAGCGCGGAGGCCGCCGCGACGGCGTCCGCGGCGGTCTCCGGCCCGGTGCACAGGACCCAGGCCCGGCCGAGGAACAGGCCGGTGTGCGCGTCCAGGGTGCGCAGCCGCCGGTGCTCGGTCATCGGATGGCCGCCGACGTACACCGACATGTCGCACCCGAGCCGGGCCGCCTCGGCGGCGGGCCCCTGCTTGGCCCCGGCGGTGTCGGTGTAGTGGCGGGCGAGGCCGCGCCGCTGCGCCTCCAGCAGCGTGCGCGCGACGGCGGCCGACGGGACGGCCAGCACCGCGAGGTCGGCGGGCCTCCCGGGCGGGTCGGTCAGCGCCGTCCCCGCCCCCTTGCGGACGGCCGCCGCGACCGCCGCCGAGTCGCGGTCGGCGAGCAGCACCTCGGCCCCCTGCGCGCTCAGGGTCAGCGCGACCGACGTGCCCACGGCGCCGGCGCCGACGACCACGACCCGGTGCTCCCGCGCCCAGTCGGTCATCGGTTCAACCGAGCCGTTCCCGCAGTTGGACGGCCGCCGGTTCCGGCTTCGCGGCGAACCGCCCGGCCTTCGTGATCACGTCGTCGCCGTACAGGCGCAGCGCCTGTGCCAGCGCGAACTCGGCGGCGTAGGCGCGCAGGACATCCGGCGGCTCCTCGGCGAGGTTCAGCATCGCCCGGTTGGCCGACACCGCCTCGCCGTCCAGCCGTTCGAGGGCGCGCTCGATCGCGGCGTCCATCTCCTCCCGCTCGACCACCTCGTCCACCAGCAGCCGGGCCTCGGGCTCGGCGGCCCAGATCCGCCGGCCGCCGAGGATCACCTGCCGGGACGTGCGCGGCCCGGTGAACCGGGTGAGCCGCAGGTTCGCCACGCCCGGGACGATGCCCTCCTTGGCGGCGGGCAGGCTCAGGTAGGCGCCGGCCTCGATGATCACGTGGTCGAAGGCCAGCAGGAGCTGGGTCCCGCCGCCGATGGCGAAGCCGTCGACGGCGGCCGCCCACGGCTTGGCGACCAGCGGCGAGTGCCAGCGCTCCGGGCCGGCGTCCTCGATCCGCACCCCGCGGATGATCTTGTGGATGTAGCCGAGCTCGCGCCGGAGCAGGAACCCGACCAGCGGGATCCCGCCCGCCCCGAGGGCCTTGAGGTTGATGCCGGCGCTGAACACCCGCCGCCCCCGGTAGCGTGGGTGGCTCATCTCGCCGCCGCGGACGAGCCCGACCCGGACGTCCGGGTCGAGCAGCGCGAGGTCCACCGCGGTCTCCATGTCGTCGACCTGGCGCTCGTCCTCGGCGTTCAGCCGGTCGTCGCGGCACATGGTCAGCCGCGCGGTGCCGCCGCGCCGCTCGATCCGCACCGCCTCCATCTCGGCCGCGCCGGTCCGGAGGAAGTCCGGCAGCATCGCGAGCGCGCGGGGGGTCGGCGCGAGCATCGAGTCGAGCAGGTGCGGCCCGGCCACCGGCGAGCGCAGCACGGCTCGCAGGAAGATGCCCTGGTCGATCTCCCGCCCTTCCTTGGCGGCCTGCGGCAGGCGGCGTTCCGCCTCGATCTGCGCGCCCGTCGGGACGAGCCCGGGGAACTCCTCGGCCGCCGTCTCGACCAGTTCGGCGATGCGGGGACGCCGGGACCGCCCCGCGGTGAGCCGGTCGTAGACGCCGTCGGCGTGCACCTCGAGGAAGCGCGTCCGCAGCGACCTGAGCTCCGCGTGCACCGCCGCCGCCTCGGCTCGCTGCGCGGCCGTGCGGTCCTGGGGCGCGGGCAGGGCGGCCAGCCGCTTCTCCCCGAGCTCCGCGCCGTCGGAGAGTACGGTGCTCGCGCTCGGTAACGCGTCCGGAATGTCGATGGTCACGGAGCCTCCCCGGCTGCAGGCGTCGGCGGCGTCAAAGTAAGCGGGCGCGCCGGAGACCGTCAATGGCGCCGTTCAACTGCTGCAGTGCCCGTGAGGACGAAAAGCGGACCGCATGGGATCGCCACCGGAAACGGCGATTTCCGGCGGCTCCTTTCCCTTGTCCGAAAAGGAAGGCCGCGGCGAGCCGCCGCCCGTGGCAGCGGTCCGCCGCGACCGGCGCGGCACGCGGGACCCCGCGTCAGGTGCCGTCGATGCCCCTCTCGCCGGCGGCCTGGACGGCGGCCTGCTCCTGGAGGCGCCGCTCGGCCTCGAGGTGCGCGTCCACGATCGTCTTGACGACCTCGTCCGGGTCGTCGGTGAGGTGGATCAGGTCCAGGTCCTCGGGGGAGATCTTGCCGGACGGCAGCATCGTGGCGCGCACCCAGTCGATCAGCCCGCCCCAGAACTCCGTGCCGACCAGCACGATCGGGAACCGGGTGATCTTCTTGGTCTGGACGAGGGTGATCGCCTCGAACAGCTCGTCCAGCGTCCCGAAGCCGCCGGGCAGCACCACGAACGCCTGGCTGTACTTCACGAACATCGTCTTGCGAACGAAGAAGTAGCGGAATTCCAGCCCGATGTCGATGTGGTCGTTCAGCTTCTGCTCGAACGGCAGCTCGATGCCGAGGCCCACCGACAGGCCGCCGTTCTCATCGCAGCCCTTGTTGGCCGCCTCCATGATCCCCGGACCGCCGCCGGTGATCACCGCGTAGCCGGCCGCGTGCAGCCGGGCGCCGATGTCCACCGCCATCTCGTACTCGTCCGACCCCGGCTTGGTGCGGGCGCTGCCGAAGACGCTGACCGCCTTCGGCAGCTCGGCGAGCAGCCCGAAGCCCTCGACGAACTCCGCCTGGATCCGCAGCACCCGCCACGGGTCGGCGTGCACCCAGTCGACCGGGCCGCGGCTGTCCAGCAGCCGCTGGTCGGTGGTGGTCTGCGGGACTGCGCGTCCGCGCAGCGTGGCCGGCCCCTGCCGGCGCGTCCGGGGGTTCGCTTCGCGTGTCATGGACCCACGGTAGTGCGGCGCACCGACCGTCAGCCGCCGATTTCGGATCGGCTCGGCGGCGGCACGGTTACGGGCGGTGCGTCGGGGGCCGCCACCGGACGGCCGGGGACGAGCAGCAGCCCCACCAGCGCCCCGGCCAGCGCGATCCCCGCGGCGGCGAGCATGCCCGCCTGGAACCCGCCGGTGAGCGCGTCCACCGGGACCCGCGCGGAGGAGTGCTTCGTGGCGGCCGTCGACACCGCCACCACCACGGCCAGCCCGAGCGCGCCGCCGACCTGCTGCGTCGTGTTGATCAACCCGGACGCGAGCCCGGACTCCCCCGCCGAGGCCCCGGCGGTGGCCGCGATCGTGACGGACACGAAGACCAGCCCGCCGCCGAGGCCCATCACGATCGCCGGGCCGAGGACGTCCGCCGCGTAGTGGCCGGTGGCGGACATCCCCGCGAACCACGCCAGCCCGGCCGCGACGGCGGCGAGCCCGGCGGCCAGCGGCACCCGGGCGCCGAACCTGGTGATCAGCCGCGACCCGGCGCCGGCGCCGAACGCCATGGTGACCGCGACGGGCAGCTGCCCGAGCCCCGCCCGGATCGGCCCGTAGCCCTTCACCTGCTGCAGGTAGAGCGTCATCACGTAGAACATCGGGAAGATCGCCATCGTGGCGAGGACGGCCGCGAGGTTGCCGCCGCGCAGGGACCGTCCCCGGAAGATCCCGAGCGGGACGAGCGGGTGCCGCACCCGCGCCTCGACCGCGACGAACGCCGCGAGCAGCACCGCGGCGCCGGCGCCCCGCAGGTAGGTCGCCGTGGAGTCCCAGCCGGCGTTGTTGGCGTCGACGAGCGTGTAGACCAGCAGCGCGAGCCCGCCGGTGACCGCGGCGGCGCCGAGCAGGTCGAAGCCCCGCACCTCCTGGTCGCGGGCCTCGGGCAGCAGCACGGGCGCGAGCCCGATCGCGACGGCGCCGATCGGCACGTTGACGAACAGCACCGCCTCCCAGCCGAACCAGTCGGTGAGCAGCCCGCCGAGGATCGCCCCGGCCGCGCCGCCCGCGCCCGCGACCGCGCCGAACAGGCCGAGCGCCCGGTTGCGCTCCGGGCCGTCGGTGAACAGCGTCATGATCAGCGAGAGCGCGGCGGGGGCGACCAGCGCCGCCCCGAGGCCCTGCACCGCCCGCGCGCCGACGAGGGCGCCCGCCGTGGGGGCGAGCCCGCCCGCCAGCGAGGCGGCGGTGAACAGCGCGAGCCCGGCGACGAACATCCGGCGCCGTCCGGCGAGGTCGGCGACCCGCCCGCCGAACAGCAGGAACCCGCCGAAGGTCAGCGTGTAGGCGTTGCCGACCCAGGACAGGTCGGCCTGGTCGAAGTGCAGGTCGCGGCCGATGGACGGCAGCGCGACGTTGACGATCGAGGCGTCCAGCACCAGGACGAACTGGACGGTGACGAGCAGTGCGAGGGCGAGCCCCCGCTGCCGGGCGGCCATGCGCGGCTCCTAGATGGAAGTCGAATTCCGGTTCCGCTTGCAGCCTCGGACGATACGGAAGCTCGATTCCGTTTGTCAATCCGTGGTTGACTGGAGGGGATGACCGCCGCCCCGTCAAGTCACCGGCCGCTCCGGGCCGACGCGCGCCGCAACCGGCGCCGCGTCCTGGACGCCGCGCGCGCCGCCTTCGAGGAGAGCGGCAACGACGCCCAGATGGAGGACATCGCCAAACGGGCGGGCGTCGGCGTCGGCACGATCTACCGCCACTTCCCGACGAAGCAGGCCCTGGTCGACGAGCTGACCGCCGAGTGGATGGCCGACGGCGCCGCCAAGGCCGCCGACGCCCTGGCCGAGCCCGACCCCTGGGACGGGGTCGTCCTGTTCGTCCGGCGCAGCGCGGACATCATGGTCCGCAACCGCGGCCTACGCGAGGTCTTCGGCGACGTCGGGA
This sequence comes from Spirillospora sp. NPDC000708, assembly GCF_040299565.1. Lineage (NCBI taxonomy): Bacteria > Bacillati > Actinomycetota > Actinomycetes > Streptosporangiales > Thermomonosporaceae > Spirillospora > Spirillospora sp. NPDC000708. Next base: position 4,561 of record NZ_JBEPCJ010000120.1, on the reverse strand, counting down.
AGCTCTTCGAAGAGGACGCGCCCGTCCAGAACAACGACCTGCAGGTCAAGGTGGCCGCGCTGCTCGCCCGCGCGCACACGGCCGGCGTCCTGCGCCCGGACGTCGGCGTCAACGAGTTCCGCGCCCTCATGTGCGGCCTCGCCATGGCCGTCACCAACACCCCGCCCGGCACCCAACAGCTCTACGCCGACGTCATCCTCAAGGGCCTGCGAACCCCGTCCTGACCACAGCGAAGCGTGTCGCGCGCGCCCCCGGGCCACGGACAGCGTGCCGACACCGCGAGCACACCGGTCGAACTCCCACCCCGGGCGTCCGAACCTCAGCCACCACGCGGGCATGCCCGCAGAGCAAACGCCAGCAGACCGACACCCCGAGCACACCAGTCGAACTCCCACCCCGAGCGTCCGAACCTCAGCCACCACGCGGGCATGCCCGCAGAGCGAGCGCCAGCAGACCCATACCGGGAGCACGCTGGTTGAGCTCCCACCCCGGGCGTTCGAGCCTCAGCCACCACGCGGGCAGGCACGCGGAGCGAGCGCCAGCAGACCCATACCGGGAGCACGCTGGTTGAGCTCCCACCCCGGGCGTTCGAGCCTCAGCCACCGCGCGGGCAGGCACGCGGAGCGAGTGCAGCGAGCGCAGCGGGCCTGCCCGACGACGGACGGGCTGTTTCGCGCGGAGCGCCAGCGGAGCGGGAAACAGCCCGTCCGTCGTGACGGGGGTTCCAGGGGGTCGCCCCCCTGGATCAGCACAGCCAGGCGCGCATCCGCCGCTCGCAGTCGGCGATCAGCGGCATCTCGACGTACTCGTCCTTGGTGTGGGCGAGGGTGGGTTCACCGGGGCCGTAGTTGACGGCCGGGACGCCGAGTTCGGAGAAGCGCGCCACGTCCGTCCAGCCGAGCTTGGCGCGGACCTCGGTGCCTCCGGACGCGACGGACGACACGAACGCGGCGGCGGCCGGGTGGGTGAGGCCGGGCCGGGCGGCGGACGCGGCGTCGGTCACCTTCACATCGAAGCCGTCGAACACCTTGCGCAGGTACGCCTCCGCCTCGGCGACGGACTTGTCGGGCGCGAACCGGTAGTTGACGGTGACGACGCATTCGTCCGGGATGACGTTTCCTGCGACGCCGCCCTGGATGAACACGGCGTTGAGTCCCTCGTGGTACTCCAGGCCGTCCACGATGGGACGGGTGGGCTCGTACGCGCGCAGGATGTCGAGGATCCGCCCGGCGGTGTGGATGGCATTGGACCCCATCCAGGCGCGCGCGCTGTGCGCCCTCTCGCCCTTCGCCGTGACGTCGACGCGCATGGTGCCCTGGCATCCGCCCTCGATGTGCGCGCCCGTCGGCTCCATCAGGACGGCGAAGTCGCCCGCGAGCAGTTCGGGACGGGTCGCCGCGAGCCGCCGCAGCCCGTTGCGGTCCGCCTCGATCTCCTCGCACTCGTAGAACACGAAGGTGATGTCTCGGGTGGGCTCGGTGACGGTCGCGGCCAGGCGCAGCGCGACCGCGATGCCGCTCTTCATGTCGGTCGTCCCGCAGCCGTACAGGCGGTCGCCCTCCATGCGCGACGGCAGGTTGCCGTTCAGCGGCACGGTGTCGAGGTGCCCGGCCAGGACGACCCGTTCGGCGCGCCCCAGGTCCGTGCGGGCGATCACGTTGTTCCCGTCGCGCTCCACCGCGAGGTGCGGAAGCGCGCGCAGCGCCTCCTCGACGGCGTCCGCCAGCGGCCCCTCCGCACCGCTCACCGACTCGATGTCGACGATCGCCGCCGTCAGGTCCGCCACGTCCGAGAACAGATCAAGCCGCATGGACAGCAAGCGTACGCGGCTTATGATCGCGGGCGTGGAGATGCCTGTGCTCGAGTGCGCCGTCCACTGGGCGGTCCCCGCGGACGAAGCGCATATGCGCGACCTTCTGGACGGCGGTGAGCGCGAACGCTACGAGCGGTTCATGCGCGCCGAGGACAAGGCCAGGTTCGTCACCGGACGGTTCCTGGCCCGCACCGTCCTGGCGGAGGCGACCGGCCTGGCGCCGCGCGACATCCGCTTCACCACGGACTGCCCGCACTGCGGCGGCGCCCACGGCAAGCCGCGCCTCCCCGGCTCCGACCTGGACTTCTCGCTCTCGCACTCGGCGGAGCGGGTCGTCCTCGTCCTCACCGACGGCCCGGAGGTCGGCGTCGACGTGGAGCAGGAGAGCGACCGGGACGTCGACCGGCTCGGCGAGATGGTCCTCAGCGCCCCCGAGCGGGACGTCCTCATGGCACTCCCCCCGGACCAGCGCAAACGCGGCTTCCATGCCTACTGGTGCCGCAAGGAGGCGCTGCTCAAGGCCACCGGCCACGGCCTGGCGGCGCCCATGACGGCGATCCACGTCTCCGGCCCCGACGAGCCCGCCGAGGTGCTGTCCTGGGACGACGACAAGGCGGTCTCCCCCGTCCGCCTCGCCGACCTCACCCCGGGCCCGGGCTACGCCGCGTCCCTGGCCGTCCTCACCGCCCGCCCCCTCAAGATCACCGAAACCCCGATCGGCTGACTGGCGTCAGGTGTTGATGCCGTGGTCGCGCAGGATGTCGTTCAGGGCCGCCTTGTCGTGCCGCTGGCCCGGGTCCAGGCGCTTCAGGATCAGGACCGCCGGGAGGCCGAACGTCCCGCCCTTGAACTCCTTGTAGCGGGTGCCGCCGACCGCGACGCACCAGTCCGGGATGCGGCCCCGGCTGATCTCCTCGCCCGTCTCCACGTCGATGACCGGCATGGACGCCGACAGGTTCGTCCCGGAGCCGACCACGGCCCCCTTCCCGACCCGCGCGCCCTCCACGATCATCGAGCGGCTACCGATCATCGCCTCGTCCTCGACCACGACGGGCTTGGCGTTCGGCGGCTCCAGCACGCCGCCGATCCCGACGCCGCCCGAAAGGTGGACGTTCTTGCCGATCTGCGCGCATGACCCCACGGTCGCCCACGTGTCGACCATCGTCCCGGAGTCGACGTAGGCGCCGAAGTTGGTGAACGACGGCATCAGCACCACGCCCGGGGCCAGGTAGGCGCCCCAGCGGGCGATCGCGCCGGGCACCACCCGCACGCCGTCGAACCGGCTCTTCAGCGGGATGCGGTCGTGGTACTGGAAGTCGCCGACCTGCGAACGCACCATCCCGAGGACCTTGAAGCTCAGCAGGATCGACCGCTTCGCGCGCTCGTCCACGACGACCTCGTCGGTCGCGGGGTCGATCCGGGCGACGCGCGCCTCCCCCGCGTCGAGCTGGTCCACGGCGGCCACGATCGCCGCGCGCGCGTCGGCGTCGTCCGGGCCGAGCTCGGCGCGCCGCTCCCACAGCTCGTCGATGACCTGGGAAATCGGGCTGGTGAACGTTTCCGTCATGGTCCTTGAGCTTACTGGTGGCCGGTTCCCGGTACCTTCTTCGCGTGGCTGTTTGGTCGAGGTTGAGGACGCGCCCCGAACAGGGTCCGGGCGGCGGCGGGCGCCGCCAGCGGCGCTGGCCGTTCGTCGTGGCCGCGCTCGTCCTCGTGCTGGGCGTGGGCGGCTACATCGCGTTCGACCGCGCGCGCCCCTACCTGCACGGGTCGGGCTGCGAGGTCGCCGTGGGCAAGTCCAAGATGCCGCTGGACCTCGACCAGGCCGCGAACGCCTCGACGATCTCGGCCGTGGCGTTCCGCAAGCAGCTCCCCGAACGCGCCGCGGTGATCGCGTACGCGACGGCGATCCAGGAGTCGCACATCCGCAACCTGCCCAGCGGCGACCGCGACTCCGTCGGGATGTTCCAGCAGCGCCCCTCCCAGGGCTGGGGCACCCCCGCCAAGCTGCGCGATCCCGTCCAGTCCACCAGCAAGTTCTTCGACGCCTTGGTGAAGGTCAAGGACTACCTCGACCGCGACGTGCACGACGCCGCCCAGCGCGTCCAGCACAGCGCCGACGGCCGCGCCTACGCCCAGCACGAGCCGGACGGCAAGCTCCTCGCCCAGGTCTTCACCGGCCGCCAGCCCGCCGGGGCCCGCTGCTGGTACCCGCCGGACAAGCAGACCAAGTCCCGCCGTCCCGACGCGATCCGCGAGATGCGCCGCGCCTTCGGCCCCCGCCTCCAGGTGGACGGCCCGGGCCCGCTCACCGCCGGCGCCCCGTCCCGTCCGGACTCCTGGAACGGCGTCAAGGTCACCAACGCCCGCGCCGGCTGGGCCGTCGCCGCCTGGGCCGTCACCCACGCCCAGGTCTACGGCCTCAAGGAGGTCCGCTACGCGGGCCTCCACTGGCGGTCCGACGCCGGCCACGACGGCTGGACCACGGACAAGAACGCCTCCAGCGCCCACGTCATCATCCACTGATCCTTTTCCGGGCCAATTCCGGCCAAAATAGGACGGAACCGAACGGGCACGCGACCACTTCGCCTGTTCAGCCCGAAAGGTCCCACCGCCCATAGTTATCCACAGGTGACTTACCTGATGGACAGGTGGAATCGGCGGTCTCTACGCTTCATCTTGCTCGTTGTCACGGGGTGTGTCGTCGTATCGGGCGGATGGGGATTTTCGCCGGTACGGGCGAGTGTC
>NZ_JBEPCJ010000119.1:0-26728 GCF_040299565.1 Spirillospora sp. NPDC000708 | reverse complement strand
ACCGGGTGCGGCGCGCCCCCCCCGGGGGGGGGGGGGCGCCGCGCCCCCCCCCGGCCCCGCCGGCGGGGGGGCCCGCGGGGGGGGGGCGGGGGGGGCGCCCCGGCCCGGGGCCCCCCCTCGACGGGGTCGCCAAGGAGACCGGCGGCATCGGCGTCGTCGCCGACGTGACGGACCTCGCCGCCGTCGAGGACGCGCGCCGCCGCGTCGAGGCGGACCTCGGGCCCGCCGACGTGCTCTGCGCCTTCGCCGGCGGCGGCATCGCCCGCCCCGGCCCGACCGCCGCCATGACGGAGGAGGAATGGCACTCGGTCGTCGACGGCAACCTCACCGCGACGTTCCTCACCCTGAAGAGCTTCCTGCCCGGCATGCAGGAGCGCGGCGCCGGCTCGATCGTCACGATGTCGTCCTCGGCCGGGCGGATGCCGTCGAACCTGCCGAGCGCCGGCGGCCGCGAGATGGGCAACCCGTGGGGCGCGCCGGTCGCCTACGAGGCGGCGAAGGCCGGCGTCCAGGCGCTGACCAGGCACGTCGCCGCCGAGGTCGGCGAGCAGGGCGTCCGCGTCAACTGCGTCGCGCCCGCCGCGATCCGGACCGAGCGCACCGAGCGGCACATGCCGCCGGAGGTGCAGGACCTCGTCGCCGCCGCCCACCCGCTCGGCCGCATGGGCGAGACCGGCGACGTCGCGTCCGCCGCCCTGTTCCTCGCCTCGGCGCAGTCGTCCTGGCTCACCGGCCTGACCCTGGACATCGCCGGCGGCAAGATCATGCTCTGAGACGCCGAGGGCGCCGAGGGCGCCGCGCGCGGTGCGCGGCGCCCCCTTGCGGGCCTGGTGATGGGCAGTGCGGGCGGGATCAGTCGTCGTCGCCCTGGCCGCCGTGATCGTCGTGCTTGCCGTCCTCGTGCTTCCCGTCGGCGTGCTTGCCGTCGTCCTCCTTCTTGCCGTGGTCGTCGTGCTCGGCCTCGTTCTGGGTGACGGTGCCGCCGGCGCCGTCGACGAGCAGCTCGTGCCGGGCGCCGTCCTGTCCGGTGATCTCGACCTCCCAGGCGGGCTTCGCGCCCTCGTTCTCCAGCTCCACGGAGGTGACGGCGCCGGGGACGGTCTTCAGCGCGGTCGCGGCGGCCTGCTGCGCGGTGACCTTGGCGTTCTTCAGGCCCTGCGCCTCGGCGGCGTCGGAGCCGGAGCCGCGGTCGGCCCGGTCGGCGGTCACCTTCGCGTTCGCGGTGCCGACCCTGACCTCGTGCCACGTGCCGTCGGCGGCCAGGACCTCGATCTCCCAGGCGCCGTCGTCGAGGTCGGCCTCGCCGACGGTGCCGGGCGCCGCCTTGAGCGCCGCCGCCATCGCCTGGTCGGCGGTGACGGCGGGGGCCTTCGCCGGACGGTCGCCGTCACCGTCGCCGTGGCCGGCGGCCAGGGCGGTGCCGGCCGTCCCGGCGGCCACGGCCGCGGCGGCGACGCCGGTGACCAGCAGGCGCCGGCCGGTCAGGAACTTGCGCAGGTCGGGCTTCATCGTTCTCCCCGTCGGATCGGTCTTGCGGACGTCCACCACCCTGCGGGAGCGGGCCTGAAGGGACGCTGAAGCTTCCTGAAGATCACTTCAGCCGCGTTCTGGCAGGCTGGGGGCATGAAGCTGCTGGTGGTCGAGGACGAGCGGCGGCTCGCCCGGTCCCTGGCCGGCGGGCTGGCGGCCGAGGGGTTCACCGTGGACGTCGCGCACGACGGCGTCACCGGGCTGCACCGGGCGGCCGAGGGCGACTACGACCTGGTCGTCCTGGACATCATGCTGCCCGGCCTGAACGGCTACCGGGTCTGCGCCGAGCTGCGCGCCGCCGGGTCCGAGGTGCCGATCCTGATGCTGACCGCCAAGGACGGCGAGTACGACGAGGCGGAGGGCCTGGACACCGGCGCCGACGACTACCTGACCAAGCCGTTCTCCTACGTGGTGCTGCTGGCCCGGATCCGCGCGCTGCTGCGCCGCCGGACGCGCGGCGGCGCCCCCGAGATCGTGCTCGGCGACCTGCGGGTGGACCCCGCGTCCCGGACGGTCCGGCGCGGCGAGGCGGAGGTCGAGCTGACCGCGAAGGAGTTCGCCGTGCTGGAGCACCTGGCCGTCAACGCGGGCCGGGTGGTGCCGAAGACGGAGATCATCGAGAACGTGTGGGACTTCGCCTACGACGGCGACCCCAACATCGTCGAGGTCTACGTCAGCGCGCTGCGCCGCAAGCTGGACGCGCCGTTCGGCCGGCGGTCGATCACGACGGTGCGGGGCGCGGGCTACCGGCTGAGCACCGACGGCGGCTGACGTGCCGCGCGGGAGGAGGCGGCCGTTCGCGTCCGTGCGCTCGCGGGCGGCGCTGGCCGCGACGGCGGTCGTCGCGGTCGCGCTGGTCGCGGCCGGGCTGACCGTGCTGCTCACGCTGCGGGGCAGCCTGACCCGGCAGTCCGACCTCCAGGCGGAGATCATCGCGCGGGAGGTCGCGGCGCAGGTCGCGGTGGGGACGCCGGTCGCCCGGCTCGACCTGCCCGACTCCGAGGACCATCCGGTGCAGGTCGTGGACGAGCACGGCCGGGTCGTCGCGGTCTCCAAGGACCTGGACGCGATCAGCGGCACCGGGTCGTCGTCCGTGGCGCCGAACGCGGCGCCGTCCGCGACGTCCACGGGCGGGGACGATGACGGCGGCCACGACGACCACGGCGGCCGCGGTGAGCGGCCGGGGCGCGGCGAGGTCTCCACGGACGTCGACTACGGCGGTGGCCGCGCGACCGTCGGCCACGACACGGCCGACTACCGGTTCGCGGCGGTCGCGGCGACCGCGCCGTCGGGCGGGACCGTCGTCGTGCACGCGGGGGCGCGGCTCGCCACGCAGGCCGTCGGTTCGGTGACCCGCGCGATGCTGCTGGGGCTGCCGCTCCTGCTGCTCGTGGTCGGGGCGGTGACGTGGCTGGTGACGCGGCGGGCACTGCGTCCGGTGGAGGCGATCCGGGCGGAGATGGCGGCGATCACCTCGGCCGGCGACCTCGCGCGGCGGGTGCCGGTGCCGGGGTCGCGCGACGAGGTGGCGGGGCTGGCGGAGACGACCAACCAGACGCTCGGCGCGCTGGAGCGGTCGGTGGAGCGGCAGCGCCGGTTCGTCGCGGACGCCTCGCACGAGCTGCGCAGCCCCCTCGCGTCGCTGCGCACGCAGCTGGAGGTCGCCGCCGCGCACCCCCACCTGCTGGACGTGGGCGGCGCGGTCCAGGACGTCGTCCGGCTCCAGGACCTGGCCGCCGGGCTGCTGCTCCTCGCCCGGCTGGACGCGGGGGAGCGGCCCCGCCACGACCGGGTCGACCTCGGGGCGCTGGTCCGCGAGGAGGTGGCGCACCGCGCCGCGACCGACCGGGTCCCCGTCGAGGTGACGGGGACCGGCGCGTTCGAGGTGCTCGGCAGCGCCGCGCAGCTCGAACGGGTGCTGGTCAACCTGCTGGACAACGCGCAGCGGCACGCGGCGTCGTCGGTCGGCGCCGCGCTGTCCGCGGGCGGCGGGCGGGTGGCGCTGCGGGTGACCGACGACGGCCCCGGCGTCCCGCCCGCCGACCGGGAGCGGATCTTCGAGCGGTTCGTCCGGCTCGACGACGCGCGCGCCCGCGACGAGGGCGGCGCGGGCCTCGGCCTCGCCATCGCCCGGGGCGTCGCCCGCGCGCACGGCGGCGACCTGACCGCGGGCGCCGTCCCCGGCGGCGGCGCGGCGTTCGAGCTGTGGCTGCCCGCGGCCGGCTGACCGTGTCCGGCTGACCGTGTCCGGCCGGCGCGCCGCTCCGGCTAGACGACGATGTTCAGCGCGAGGACGAACACCAGGCCGCAGACCGAGATCACCGTCTCCATCAGCGACCACGACTTGATCGTCTGCCCGACGCTCAGCCCGAAGTACTCCTTGACCAGCCAGAACCCGGCGTCGTTGACGTGCGAGAAGAACAGCGAGCCGCTGCCGACGGCGAGCACCAGCAGCGAGGTGTCGCCGGTGCTCAGCCCGGTGACGAGCGGGGCGAGGATGCCGGACGCGGTGACGGTCGCGACGGTCGCCGACCCGGTCGCGAGCCGGATCAGCACGGCGACGAGCCAGCCGAGGACGAGCACGGACACCCCGCTGCCGTCCACCCAGTCCGCGATGGTCTTGCCGATGCCGGTGTCGACGAGCGTCTGCTTGAAGCCGCCGCCCGCCGCGACGATCAGCAGCACGCCCGCGATCGGCGGCAGCGACCGCTCCAGCGTCGCGGTGATCGTCCGGCGGTCCATCCCGGAGCCGCGGCCGAGCGTGAACATCGCGACGACCACCGCGATGAGCAGCGCGATCAGCGGCGTGCCGAGGTTGTCGAGGACGGTGTAGGGCTCGGTGCCCTCGTCGAGCACGATGTCGGCGAACGCCTTGAGCAGCATCAGCACGACCGGCAGCAGCACGGTCGCCAGGGTGAGCGCGAACGAGGGGCGGCGCCGGCCCTGCTCCGCGCCGTCCTTCCCGCCGCCGTCCCTCTCGTCGGCGTCCTTGCCGCCGGCCGTGTCGCCGGTGGTGAACAGCTCGGGCGGCCGGACGTCCACCCAGCGCGCGGCGAACCGGGCGAGCAGCGGCCCGGCGAGCGCGACGGTCGGCACGGCGACGAGCACGCCGAGGCCCAGCGTGACGCCGAGGTCGGCGTGCAGCGCGTCGATCGCGACGAGCGGCCCCGGGTGCGGCGGGACGAGCCCGTGCATCGCCGACAGCCCGGCCAGCGCCGGGATGCCGACCGCGATGATCGACTGCCCGGAGCGGCGCGCCACCAGGTAGATCACCGGCATCAGCAGCACGAGGCCGATCTCGAAGAACATCGGCAGCCCGATGAGCGCGCCGACCAGCGCCATCGCCCAGGGCAGCGCGCGCCGCCCGGACCGTCCGACGATGGTGTCGACGATCTGGTCGGCGCCGCCGGAGTCGGCGAGCAGCTTGCCGAACATCGCGCCGAGCGCGATCAGCGCGCCCACGCCGGACGCGGTGTCGCCGAAGCCCTTGCCGAAGCTCTTCACGGTGTCGGCCATCGGCAGTCCCGCGATGGCCCCGACCAGCAGCGAGCCGAGGGTGAGGCTCAGGAACGGGTGCACCTTCAGCCAGGTGATCAGTACGACGATCAGCGCGATGCCGGCGAGCGCCGCGGGCACGAGCCGCCCGCTGGACGCGTGCGGCGCCGCGGCGAGCACGATCGAGTGCATTGCGGTCATCCTCCTCGGTGGCGGGGCTGGGGAGATCCCGGGGGCGGGGGGGGCGCCACCTGCGCCGAGTGCACCTCATTAACCAGCCGTTATCAAGAGGTCACGTCGAAAAAACATACCTTTGACATCGGGGTGTGCCTGCATCGACGCAATCGTGTGATGATTGACGCCATGGTGCGAGACAGCCCGGCCGCCGGGTTGCACGGCAGCGTCGTCGACCGGCTCGGCGTGCAGATCACCTCGGGGGACGTCCCGGCGGGCGAGGTGCTGCGGATCGAGCAGCTGGAGGCCCGGTTCGGGGTCTCCCGCTCCGTGGTCCGCGAGGCGATCCGGGTGCTGGAGTCGATGGGGATGGTGACCAGCCGGCGCCGCGTCGGTATCACGGTCGCGCCCCGCGGCTGCTGGAACCTGTTCGACCCGCAGATCATCGGCTGGCGCCTGGAGGGCCCCGGCCGCGACGAGCAGCTCCGCGAGCTCGGCGAGCTGCGGCGCGGGCTGGAACCGGTCGCGGCCCACCTCGCGGCGCTGCGCGCGACGCCCACCCAGTGCGGCACGCTGACCGGCGCCGTCATGCAGATGGCGGTGCACGGCAAGTCCGGCGACCTGGAGGCCTACCTGGAGGCGGACGTCCAGTTCCACCGGACGCTGCTGCAGGCGTCGGGCAACGAGATGATGGGCGCGCTCAGCGGGGTCGTCGCCGCGGTCCTCGCGGGCCGCACCCACCACCACCTGATGCCCGCGCGCCCGGAGCCGGCCGCGATCCGCTGGCACGCCGAGGTGGCCCAGGCCGTCCAGGCGGGCGACGCCGCGGCCGCCGAGCGCGCGATGCGCGACATCGTCGACGAGGCGACGCGCGCCATGCTCGACCCCTCCGACGCCGGCCCGGCGGCCCCGCCGTCGATACTGGGATCATGACTCTTCCGCTGAGCCCGGACGAACTGCTGACCACCACCCGTACCGTGCGCAAGCGCCTCGACCTGGCCCGTCCCGTGCCGATGGACCTCGTCCGCGAGTGCCTGGAGATCGCCGTCCAGGCGCCGAGCGGCAGCAACCGGCAGGGCTGGCACTGGATCGTCGTCACCGACACCGAGAAGCGGAAGGCGATCGGCGAGTACTACCGGCGCTCGTTCGCCGCGTACGCCGCGGCGGGCGGCACGTCCGCCGGGCAGTACGCCGACGACCCGGACCGCGCCGAGGTGCAGCGCCGCGTCGGTGACAGCGCCTCCTACCTGGCCGAACGCATGGGGGACGTGCCGGTGCTGGTGATCCCGTGCCTGCGGCTGCACGGCGGGAAGCTGCCGGACGGGAACCAGGCCGGGCTGTGGGGGTCGCTGCTCCCGGCCGTGTGGAACTACGCGCTCGCGGCGCGGGCGCGGGGCCTCGGCACCGCGTGGACGACGCTGCACCTGGCGTACGAGCAGGAGGTCGCGGACGTCCTCGGGCTGCCGGCCGACGTGCGGCAGGGCGCGCTCGTCCCCACCGCGTACTACACGGGCGAGACGTTCCGGCCCGCGCCGCGCGTCCCGCTGGACGAGGTCCTGCACGTCGACGAGTGGTGATCGGACACCACCGCGGGGCGGGCACCGGCGATCCCCCTCGGCTCGCCGGGAGCCCCGTCCCCGGTCAGCGGCCGCGCCTGCGGAGGTCGGCGAAGATCGCCTCGGAGATCGCGGTGGCGGCCTTCTCGGGGTCGGCGGCCGGGCAGAACGGCTGGAACCAGCGGGCGACCGGACGGCCCGCGCGGTCGCGGCGGGGCCGCTGCCAGTGCCAGTAGAGGGCGTCCCCGGGCGCGGGTTCGCCGGACGGCCCGCCGGGGGGCGGCAGCAGCCAGACGGTGCGCCCGACGTACGGCTCGACCTGCACGCACTGCGCCGAGACCGCCATCGGCGAGGAGCCGTTCCCCCACGGTCCCGAGGTGCTCAGGCCGAGGGCGTGAAGGCGGGACATGAGGCGGCGCGCGCAGTCCTCCGCCTCGCCGAGGGCGTCCGCGCGCCCGCCGGGCGCGGCGGTGTCCGGATACGGGGGCTCGGCGATGGCGGAGATCGTCATGGCGGGGCTCCCGGGAGCGGTGGCGGTGTCTGACAGCCAGGTCGGGCGACGCTGACTCCCTGCGCAAGACGGTCCTCCGCGGGCGGTGGCGTGTCAAGCGCTTCATGTCAATTTACATGACGCGGATCACGGGATGATCGTCGGCAATGCGTAATGATCACCCGGCGCAAAAGCTGCATTATGCGGGTTGCATGGTGTGATGGGGCGGTGTAGACACGGAGGATGACTCCCGGTGACGACGGGCCGGTGCTGTCGGGATGGCTGCTCGGCAACGCCCTCGCCGATGCGCGCAAGGCGTCCGGCGAGTCGGTGGCGTCCATCGCCCGTGATCTCGGGGTGCATCCGCAGACCGTGAGACGGTGGGAGAACGCCGAGGTCACCCCCAGTGTTCTCGTCCTGCGCGGGCTCTGCACGCATTACGGAGTTCCGCCCGACAAACGGGACGAACTAGAGGAATTGCGTGAACGGGCGAGCCGGCCGGGGTGGTGGAACGGCAGCGGCGACTGGCCCGACGCCACCGCCGAACTGCTCGGCATGGAGATGGCGGCCGTCCGAATTCGCGCGTGGGACCTGACCGCGATTCCGGGACTCTTGCAGACGCCCGAGTACGCCCGGCAGGTCATCCAGGCCGTCGACCCCAGCGTCTCGCCCACCCGCGTCGACTCCGGCGTCGAGCTGCGGATGGGACGGCAAGCGGAGGTGTTCGGCGGCACCGTCCGCGAGGCCGTCTTCATGATCGACGAGACCGCGCTGGCGCGGATGCCCGGCGGCCCGGCGCTGCGCCGCGCGCAGATCGCCCGCCTGCTGGTGCCGCCGCCCGCCGTGACCATCCAGGTGATGCCGTTCAGCGCCGGCCCGCACCCGGCGCTCGGCTCCTTCATGGCGTTCGACTTCGACTCGGATGTCATCAGCGCGGGGATCTTCGTCGAGGGCTCGGTGACCGGGCGCAGCCGGGTCGAGACCGGCGCCGCCGTCGCCCGCTACGAGCAGGTCTGGGCCTGGCTCCAGGCGAAGGCGCTGACCCCGAAACAGACGACCGAATTCCTCGAGAAGATGATGGAAGGGATAGCCCCGCAATGAGGAATCATGATCTGATCACCCCCGGAACGTGGCGGAAATCGTCGCGGTCGAATGCCGCGCAGGACGCCTGCGTGGAGGTCGGCGGCGGCGACCGGGTCGTCGGAGTCCGCGACACCAAGGACCGCGACGGCGGAACGCTGGTGTTCGGCAGCGAGGCATGGCGCGCATTCGCCGCGCGGGTGAAGGCGGGCCGTTTCGACCTGTGAGCGAATGAAGGCGGACGAAGGGCCCCGGCGAACCCCCGCCGGGCCGCCCTTCTCCCCTTTTCCCCGACCCCTTCCCAAGGAAGACGATGGACACCTACCCCCACCCCAAGGGCGCTTTGAAAAGCGGCCCGGGTGTCGCTTCGGCTGGGCGCATTTACGACTACTTCCTCAACGGCCGGCACCACACCCCCGCGGACGAGGAGGCCGCCCGGAAACTCCAGGAGAAGGTCCCGGAACTGCACTACATGGCGCAGGCCAACCGCATATTCCTGCAGCGCGCGGCGGCCGTCATGGCGCGGGCCGGCGTCGACCAGTTCATCGACCTCGGCTCCGGCATCCCGACGGCCTGGAACACCCACGAGGTCGTCCAGGTCGTCCATCCGGAGGCGCACGTCGTCTACGTCGACAACGACCCCGTCGTCCTGGACATGTCGCGGGACATGCTGCGCCGCGGCGGTGAGAAGAACGTCGTCTACGTCGACGCCGACATCGCCGACCCCGACTCCGTCCTCGCCGACCCCGAGGTGCGGCGGCTCATCGACTTCTCCCGGCCCGTCGGCTACCTGCACGTCGCCATCTGGCACTTCGTGGACCCCGAGCGGGACCCGTGGTCGCTGCTGCGCCGCTACCTCGACGCGGTGCCGTCCGGGAGCTACCTCGCGCTGTCGCACGTCACGGCCGACGGGCAGCGCGCCGACAAGATCGAGCGGTTCAACGAGGTCTACCGGAACGTCACCGCCCGGCTGAACTTCCGCACGTTCGAGGAGATCGACCGGTTCTTCGACGGCTGGGAGTACCTCCCGCCGCACGAGGACGCCCCGCCCGGGCTGTCCTATGTCGACGTCTGGGGCAGCAAGAACCCCGCCGAGGTCGACCCGTCGCACACCTGGATCCCCGCCGGCGTCGCCCGCAAGCCCTGACCCGCCCGTCCCCGGACCGTCCGTGCCGGTGTACGAGCACGTCAGGGCCGGGTGGACATAAGGTGAACAGCGTGTCGGACTCATCGCCGCGCCGGCTGCCCAGAGGGCGCTCGGCGCTGTCCCCCGAGGAAGTGGAACGCATCCAGCGGTCGCGGCTGTGCGCCGCGATGGCCGAGGTGATGGCGGAGAAGGGGTACGTCGCCACCTCGGTGGCGGACGTGCTCCAGCGGTCCGGGGTGTCGCGGCAGAGCTTCTACCAGGTGTTCGACAGCAAGCTCGACTGCTTCATGGCCGCCTTCGACGTCGCGCGGGACCTGCTGGTGCAGCACCTGCTGGAGATGATCGGCGCGGGCGAGGACGGCCGTCCCGCGGCGGACGGCGCGGCGGGCGGTCCGATGGACCGTTTCGAGCAGGGCTTCACCGCCTACCTGGAGGCGCTCGCCATCGAGCTGCCCTACACCCGGCTGTTCCTGATCGAGGTGTACGCCGCCGGGCCCGAGGCGATCCGGCGGCGGGCGGACCTGCAGAACATGATCACCGATGTGCTCGCCGACATGCTGGGCGCGCGCGACGAGGCGGGCCGCTTCACCTGCCGGATGATCGTCGCCGCGACCAGCACGCTGGTGACGAACGCGGTCGCCGACAACGACCTGGAAGCGCTGCGCGCGGTCGGCCCGCCGCTCGTCCGGAACGTCCGCACGCTCTGGGAGGCCGGGGCGTTCGGGCAGCGCCCGGTCCCGGACGCCTCGTCCTGACGGCGGCCGCGCCGTCAGGACGGAGGTTCAGCGGCGGGACTCCGCCAGGTCGGGCCGCCCGGCATCGCTGTGGACGCCGCGCGGCACCGACAGGGCGAGGAGCACGCCGAGTGCGCGGGCTCAGCCGTCGCCGGGCGATCCGAGGGCGCGCGCCAGCTCGTCGGTGTGCAGCAGGTCGCGGTCGACGTGGCCGGTGCGGTAGGCGGCGCGCCCGACCAGGTGCGCCGCGACCGGGACGGTGATGATCTGCAGCAGCGCGACCAGCACCAGCGAGGTGAGCACCTCGATGGTCGGGAACCGGACGCCGACGCCGGCCAGCACCAGCAGCAGCCCGACGGCCTGCGACTTCGTCGCGGCGTGCATCCGGGTGAACAGGTCGGGCAGCCGCAGCAGGCCGAGCCCTGCGCTGAGCGAGGCGCCCGCGCCGAGCAGCAGGAACGCCGCCGTGAACGCCGTCCTCACGCGTCCGCCCCCCGGTCCGGGTCGTCCGGGGCGGGTGCGCGGTGGGTGAGGAACCGGGCGACCGCGACCGAGCCGACGAAGGCGACCAGCGACAGGGCCAGCAGCGTCGGCAGCACCCAGGTGTCGCCGTCGGCGACCGCGGACGCGCCCAGCCCCGCCATGATCACGGCGAGCAGGACGTCCAGCGCCATGGCGCGGTCGAGCATCGACGGGCCGCGGACGATCCGGACGAGCGTGCACGCGGCGGCGAGGAACAGCACCGCCGCCACCGCGACGAGCACGGCCGTCATGCCCCGTCCTCCGCGAGGGCGCGCAGGTCGTCGCGGGTGCCGAAGGCCCGGACGGTCCGGCGTTCGAGCGCCTGCACGTCCCGCCGGGCCTTCTCCACGGCCGCGTCGTCGTCGGCGCCGAGGACGTGCAGGAACAGCGTCGCGTCGGAGTGCCGGACGTCCAGCACCAGCGTGCCGGGCGTCGCGGACAGCGAGATCGCCATGATGGTGAGGATCAGGTCGGAGCGGGTGCGCAGCGGGACCGCGATGACCGAGTTGCGCTTGGCCCGGCCGCGCCCGCCCGCCGCCTGCCAGGCCAGCGGCCCGGCGCTGTGCAGCAGGTCGGCGGCGGCGCGCAGCACGAACACGATGAGCCCGACGGGCCTGAGCCGCAGCTGCGGGCCGACCGGCGGGAGCGGGAACGCCAGTTGCAGCAGCACCGCGAGGACCAGCCCGGACACCAGGTTCCCGACGGTCGGCCGGTCCCACAGCAGCACCCACACGAGCGTCAGCCAGACGACCGCGGGCAGCCGGAGCTCGCGGCGGCGTCCGATCCGGATGGTGAACTCCCTCAAGTGGCGCCTCCCGACGGGAACACGGCCCGCGTGTAGGTCTGCGGGTTCAGCAGTTCGGCGGCGGCGCGCTCGCACAGCGCGTACAGCGGGCCGCCCGCCGCGGTGTAGGCGAGGCTGAGGACGACCAGCGCGGCGCTCCCGGCGACCATCGCGGCGGGCAGCCGTGCAGCGCGCGCGCCCTGCGGGAGGTCGTCCGGCGGGGCGCTCCAGAACGCCTGGTTCCACACCTTCACCAGCGAGTACAGGGTGAGCAGGCTCGTCACCACGGCGCCCGCGACGAGGACGTCCACCAGCGGCCCGCCCTGCGCGAGGCCCGCCCGCAGCAGCCCGAGCTTGCCGAGGAACCCCGACAGGGGCGGGATGCCGCCGAGGTTCATCGCGGGGACGAAGAACAGCACGCCGACCAGCGGCGCGGTGCGCGCGAGCCCGCCGAGCCGGGCCAGCGACGTCGCGCCGCCGCGCCGGTCGATGAGCCCGGCGACCAGGAACAGCGTGGTCTGGATCGTGATGTGGTGCAGGACGTAGAAGACGGTCGCGGCGAGCCCCGCCGCCGAGTCCAGCGCCACCCCGAAGATCATGTAGCCGATATGGCTGACCAGCGTGAACGACAGCAGCCGCCGCACGTCGATCTGCACCATCGCGCCCAGCACCCCGACGAGCATGCTCAGCAGCGCCGCGACCAGCAGCACCCGGCGCAGGTGGCCGCCCGGGAACAGCAGCGTCTCGGCCCGGATCACCCCGTACACGCCGATCTTGGTGAGCAGGCCGGCGAACACGGCGCTGACCGGGGTCGGCGCGGACGGGTAGGAGTCGGGCAGCCACATCGACAGCGGGAACACCGCCGCCTTCACCGCGAACGCGGTCAGCAGCGTCACCTCGGCGATCCGGGCGACCGGGCCGGGCAGTTCGGCGATCCGCCACGACAGCTGCGCCATGTTGACGGTGCCCGTCGCGGCGTACAGCACGGCGATGGCGACGAGGAACAGCATCGACGACAGCAGCGCGACGACGATGTAGGTCGTCCCGGCGCGGACGCGGGCCATGGTGCCGCCGAGCGTCACCAGCACGTAGCTGGCCATCAGCATCATCTCGAACCCGACGAACAGGTTGAACAGGTCGCCGGCGAGGAACGCGTCGCAGACCCCGGCGGTCAGCAGCAGGTAGGTCGGGTGGAACACCGACAGCGGCGTGTCCCGGTCGCGTTCGGCGACGTCCTGCCCGAACGCGTAGACCATCACGCAGAGGGTGACGGCGGACGACACGGCGAGCATCACCGCCGACAGCCGGTCCGCGACCAGCGTGATGCCGACCGGCGCGGGCCAGCCGCCGAGCCGCACGACCTGCGGGCCGTACCGGTCGGCGCGGACCAGCAGCGCGACCGCGACGCCGAGCACCGCGGCGAGCGCGACGATGCTGATCGCGCGTTTCAGCACCGGGCGCCGCGGCCCGATGAGGATCTTGACGCCGGCGGCCAGGACGGGCAGCAGCACCGGCAGCGGGACGAGCGCGTTCACCGGCCGTCCCGCCCCTGCCGCCTCGGCCGGCGCTCGCGGCGGCCGTCGCGGGGGACGCCGCCGGGGAAGTCGCTGTCGGGCTCCTCGCGGGCGCCGAGCTCGGACGGGTCGGCGACGGCGCGCCGCTCGCGCTCGGCGCGCAGCCCGACGTCGTCCTCGCTCTCCCGGCGGACCCGCAGGTCCTCGATGTCGTCGCGGACGTCGTCGTCGCCGCTGAGCCGCCCGCTGCGGTAGGCGATGGCCAGCACGAACGCCGCCGACGCCAGCGAGATCACGATCGCGGTGAGGATCAGCGCCTGCGGCAGCGGGTCGCTGAGCGCGCGGCGCGGGCCGCCGCGCGGGCCGCGTCCGGTGAGGATCGGCGCGGCGCCGGCCGGGCCGCCCGCGGTGAGGATCAGCAGGTTCACCCCGTTGCTGAGCACCAGCACCCCGACGACCAGCCGGGACAGGCTGCGCTCCAGCAGCAGCACGACGCCGGCGGCGACGAGCGTCCCGCCGGTCGCGGCGAGCACCAGGGAGGGGTTCATCAGCCGGCCCCCTCGCCGGTGCGGCCCGCCCCGCGGCGCCGGTCGGCCTCGGTCTGCCGGTCGATCTCGGCGCCGAGCACGGTCAGCACGGTGAGGACGAGCCCGATGACGATCAGGTAGACGCCGATCTCGAACAGCAGCGACGTGACGAGGTGGACGTGGCCGAGCAGCGGCAGGTGCGCGTCCGCGGACGCGCTCTCCAGCACCGCGTGCCCCCAGGCCAGGCCGCCGAGCGCGGTCCCGGACACGATGATCGCGCCGGTGCCGAGCAGCGCGCCCGCCGGGACGGGAGCCGCCTCCCACAGCTCGAACGGGCCGCCCGCGAGGTAGCGGACGGCGAGGGCGAGCCCCGCGACGATGCCGCCCGCGAACCCGCCGCCGGGCGCGGAGTGCGCGGTGAACAGCAGGAACAGCGAGTACAGCAGCACGGTGTGGAAGATGGCCTGGGCGACGACCTCGAACACGATGGAGCGCCGTTCGGCGGCGAGCGTGGACCCGGCCGCGAGCCATCCCGCGGGCGGTGCCTCGTCCAGCGCGGTGATCTCCTCGACGCCCCACACGCTGGTGCCGGGGCCGGGAGGGGGCGGCGCCGACAGCGGCCGCCGCGCGAACACCATGCTGGTCACGCCGAGGGCGGCGAGGGCGATGACGACGCTCTCGCCGAGGGTGTCCCAGGCGCGCAGGTCGACGAGCGTGACCGCGACGATGTTGCCGCCGCCGGCCTCCCGGGCCGCGCCGGGGTAGGCGGCGGAGACGGGCACGGCGTGGCGGGCCCGCGCCGCGAGCAGCGTGACGGCGGTCGCGGTGAGCCCGGCCAGCGCGCCGACCAGCAGGTGGACGGTGCGCTGCGCGGGGGAGCGCGTCGAGAACCGGGCGGGCAGCCGCCGCAGCACCAGCACGAAGACGATCAGGCTCGCGGTCTCGACGAGGAACTGGGTGAGCGCCAGGTCGGGCGCGCCCTGCAGGACGAACAGCGTGGCGACCCCGAACCCGGACGCGCCGGACAGCACGACCGTCTGGCCCCGGTCGCGGGCCCGGATCGCCGCGGCCGCCGCGATGACGGTGAGCAGCGCGACGAGCGCCTGCGCGGGGGAGTCCCAGATCCGGTCGCCGAGCGGCTCCGGCCACGGCAGGCCCGTCACGACGGCGCCGCCCGCCAGGCCGACCGCGGCGAGCAGGATGATCAGCAGGTAGTCGGGCAGCGACCCGCGCTGCACGGTCCCGGTGAGCTGGAGCGCGAACGTGCTGAGCCCGTGCATGAACCGCAGGTAGACCTGCTCGGGCTCGAAGAACTGCGGGACGCGCGCGACGCGCCGTCCGAGCGCGAACAGCGCGACGCCGGCCACCAGCGAGACCGCGGTGAGCAGCAGCGGAACGCCGAACCCGTGCCAGGCCGACAGGTGGTAGCCGCCGTGCCGCGTCGCCGGGAACGGCGCGGCCTCCCGCTCGATCGGCGCGTTCAGCTGCCCGGCGAGCAGCCCGACGACGACGCCCGCCGCCGCGAGCAGCACCACCGGCGCGAGCAGCAGCACCCCGGGACGGTGCACTTCGCGCGGCGCGACGCCCTCCTTGCGCGCGAACGCGCCCCACAGGAACCGCAGGCTGTACGCGGCGGTCAGCGCGGACCCCACCGCGAGCAGGACGAGCAGTCCGGTGCCACCGCCGAGGAACGCCTCGTACGCGGCCTCCTTCCCGGCGAACCCGAGGGTCGCCGGGACGCCCGCCATCGACGCCGCCGCCGCGATCGCCGCCCCGGACAGCACCGGCGTCTCGCGCCCGAGCCCGGACAGCTTCCGCAGGTCGCGCGTCCCGGTCGAGTGGTCGACGACCCCGACCGCGAGGAACAGCGCGGACTTGAACAGGGCGTGCGCGAGCAGCACCGTGAACCCCGCCAGCGCCGCGACCCGGTTCCCGGCGCCGACCAGCACGACCATGAACCCGAGCTGGCTGACCGTCCCGTAGGCGAGCAGCAGCTTCAGGTCGTGCTCGCGCAGCGCCCGCCACCCGGCCAGCAGCATCGTCGCGATCCCGCAGCCCACCACGATCGGCCGCCACCCGGCCGTCCCGGCGAACGCGGGCGCGAGCCGCGCCACCAGGTACACGCCCGCCTTCACCATCGCGGCGGCGTGCAGGAACGCGCTGACCGGCGTCGGCGCGGCCATCGCCCCGGGCAGCCAGAGCCCGAACGGGACGAGCGCGGACTTCGACAGCGCGCCGACGAGGATCAGCACGACCGCCGCCGCCGCGGTGCCCCCGCCGGGCGGCGCCGCGACGATCGCCGACAGCCGGTCGGTGCCCGCCGCCTGCCCGAGCAGGAGGAGCCCGACCAGCATCGCCAGCCCGCCGAAGGTGGTGATGACGATCGCCTGCGTCGCCGCGCGCCGCGCGATGCCGCGCTCCGCGTCGTACCCGATGAGCAGGTACGACAGGACGGTCGTCAGCTCCCAGAACACGTACAGCAGGACGAGGTCGTCGGCCAGGACCAGCCCGAGCATCGCGGCGCCGAACCCGACCAGCTCCCCGGCGAACGCGCCGAGCTTCGGCTCGGCGCCGGTGAAGTAGCGGCCGCAGTACAGCACGATCAGCGCGCCGACGCCGCCGACGATGACCATCATCATCCAGGTCAGCGGGTCGGAGCGCAGGTACAGGTGGAGGCCGAGGCCGGGGATCCACGACCACGACTCGGTGCGCGGCGCGCCGCCGCGCAGCCACGGCCACACCGCCCATCCGGCGGCCGCGGCGAGCACCGCCGCCAGCGGCGGGAACGCGCCCCGCCCGAGGGCCCGCACGAGCACCGGCGCCGCCGCCGCGGCCGCGCAGTACGCGGCGAGCAACAGCAGCAATGAGGCCCCAGCAAAGGTGGACGGCGAACCGGCGATCACGCATGGTGATCGGATCGTGCTGGACCGTCACACTAGTGCTCCGGGAAGGCGCCGCCACGCTCTCCGGCCCGCGGACACGATTGCTTTACCCGCACGTGCCGCCGTGCCAGGCGGTTCCGGCGTCGAGCGCCCGGCCGTTGGCGGGGGAGCGGAGCGCGTCGTGGCGGCCGTACGAGCGGTCGGCGCGCTGCTCGGCGACCATCCTCCGGATCAGGGCGGTGCGGCGGCGCTGTCCTGCCCGCTCGCTGAGCCGCGTCGCGCCCGGGACAAGCCGCCGGACGGTCTCCACAGCGAAGACGCCGGCGGCGGTGCCGAGCACGGCGGCCCGGTAGGGACGGCTGTCGGGGGCGCCGAGATGGTCGGCGTTGCGCCCGCCGAGGACGATGCGGCTGTAGGAGAACAGGTAGTTCGTCAGGACGCGCCGCGCGGTGGCCGAGTCCTTCAGAGCGGGCGGGAGCAGCAGCGGCGCGGCGGCGTCCATCAGCGCGCGGCCGAGCCGCCGCGAATCGCCGTCCGGCCTGAACTCGGTGGCGGACTCCAGCCAGAGCAGCCGCCACGCGTCCGCCTCGTTCGCCGGGAGCAGGTCCGGATGGACGCCCATCAGGTGCCCGACGTACCGCCACAGGTGGAGTGCCGCTGCCCGGTCGGCGGCGGAGAACCGCAGCCCGAGCGCGCGCGAGCCGAGCAGCATGACCAGCGAGAACAGCAGCAGCGTGCCGGTCAGCTGCACCTGGTTGATCGGGGCGTCCCAAGCATCCGAGTCCCAGTCCGCGCGCCGCGCCATCGCGGCGCGGACCTGCGCGTGCATGACCCGGACCCGCAGCGTCTGCGTGAAGCCGGCGTCGAAGCGCCCGAGCCCGCCCGGCGTGGTGACGTCCACCCACCAGCTCGCGGTCTCCGCCAGCCGCCGGGGCGCCATCGCGTCGAGCTCCCCGGTCCGCAGCAGGGTCTTGTTCGCGCGGGACGCGAGGTAGCCGCCGTACAGCGACGCGCACGGCATCACCACGGCGAGCCCGAGCAGCCCGGTGCGGCCGATCACCCCGGCGCCGCGCCGGACCAGGCCGGGGTCCAGCCAGTACGGGACGGGGTCGACCGCCGCGAAGAACTCCACCAGCTCGGGCGGCGGATCGTCCAGCGTGCCGATGCCGTGCCGGAGGGCCTGCTCGAACAGGCGGCGGCCGGTGCCGCCGGGCAGCCGGGAGAACATCTCCGCCACCGCGTCGGCGAGCGGGTCGCCCGCCTCGGCGTACGAGCGGAACGCCGCGAGCTGCGCCGGCGTCGCCCGGATGTCGCCCGGGGCGAGCAGCCGCAGCGTCAGCGTCCACGGGCGCCGGGTCATCCATCCCGGGTGCGGCAGGCGATCCTCGGTCATGTCGTCCTCTCGGTCGTGGGGCCGCCGGACGCGACGTCCGGCAGCAGCCGCCAGGCGTGCAGCGCCATGAGGTACTCCAGGGCGTGCGCGGGGTCGTACAGGTCGGGGCCGAACAGCGGTTCCACCGTCCGGATCCGGTTCCGGACGGTCTGCGGGTGCGCGTGCAGCCGCGCGGCGGTGCTGCTGCCGTTGAAGCCGCACTCGAAGTAGGCGAGCAGCGTCTCCACCATCCGCGGCCGCTGCGCGGGACGGACCCGCCGCAGCGGTGCGAGCCTGCGCTCGGCGAGGCGCCGCGTCAGCTCCGGGTCCTGGACGAGCAGCAGCGTGGGGACGTGCTCGCCGACGTGCACCGGGGCGCCGCCGTCGAGCACGCCGGGCGGCAGCAGCTCCAGCCCGCGCCGGGCCAGCCGCAGCGACAGCGCGGCCCGGCGGACCTCGACGGGCGGGCCGACGACGGCGGGGTGGTCGCCGAGCATCGCCTCCCAGCACGGCGCGGCGGCCGGGCCCGGCCGGGTCGGGGAAGACCAGGCAGGGGACGTCGCGGTGCAGCCCGGACAGCACGTCCGGCGGCAGGAACCTCGGCGGTGCGGTGGGGCGGCGGCGGGCGTCGACCGCGATCGCGGCGACCGTCCGGGGGAGCGTCCAGCCCGCGCGGGCGGCGGCGTCCCGCAGCCCGCCCGGGTCGCAGCCGGGGGTGAGGACCAGGTCGGCGAGGCGGCGGTGCTCCGGCCCGGCGGCTCCGGCGCGGCGGGCGCCGGCGGACCGGTGCCCGTCCGCGGCCGCCTGCTGCACCCGGTCGGCGCAGGTCAGGCCGAGCCGGACGAGCGTTCCGCCGAGCCGCGGCGTGACCCCGGCGCCGACCCGGAGCGCCTGCTCGGCCAGCCGCCCGGCGACCACGCCGGTGGCGGCGGACAGCGCGGCCCGCAGGTCCTCCGGGGAGCGTCCGGCGCACGCCTCCGCCTCGCCGAGCCGCCGGAACGCGTCGAGGACGGCGGGCGCCGGCTCGCCCGGATCGCGGTGCGGGTCGAGGAAGCCGCCGAGCGCCGCGGCGATGGCCGCGTACAGCGGGTCGGGATCGCCGGGCTCCTCGCCCCACTCGTAGGCGAGGACCCTTCCGCGGGCCGCGGCGGCGGCCTGCTCCGCGATGTCCGGGATCGTGCGGTGCAGGCGCCAGAGCGTCCGCGCGTCCGGGACGCGGGCGGGCGGGACGCGGTGCGGCGAGGTCGCGGGCGCGGTCATCGGGCGGTCGGCGCGCGGTGCAGCCGGGCGGGGGACGGGCGGCGCTCGTGGTGGGGGACGGCGGTGATCGCCAGCACCGACAGCGCCAGCGCCACCGCGAGCTCGGTGGACGCGCCGTCCGGCCACGGCTCCCGGAAGAGCAGGGTGCCGGTGAGCAGCAGGTACGTCTTGGCGGTCGCGGTGGCGACCAGCCCGACGACCACCAGCCGGCAGCGCTGGAGGGCGATCTGGAGCTGGCCGAGGGCGAGCGGCGCGGTGACGGCGAACAGGGCCGGGTAGGCGGCGACCGGGGTGAACGGGTGCCCGAGCCGCGCGGCGGCGCCCTTCAGCATCAGCTCGGCGGTGCCGGTGAGCAGCCCCACGTCGATCGCGAGCGCGACGCCGGTCAGCGGGCGGGTGTGCGCGCCCTTGCGGGCGAGGTCGGCGGTGAGGAACGCGGCGCACGGGACCAGCAGCGACAGCGCCGCGACGGACCCGAGCAGCCATGGCGGGACGGCCGCGCCCGCCCCGGCGCCGGGCGCCTTGGCGGCCGAGGTGAGCACGGTCGCCCGGTCGGCCGCCTCCGGCGACGTGATGCGCGGTGCGCCGTCCGACGCGTCCGCGAACAGCGCGGTCGCGGCGGCGAGGACCGCCGCGCAGCCCCATTCGCGGAGCGTGAGCCGCTCGCCCATGACCGGGACGGCCAGCACGATCAGCAGGCCGATCCCCGCGAGGAACATCGGCTGCGCCCGGACCAGGGTGAGGCCGGTCAGCGACGCGGCCTGGACGCAGGCGCCCACCGCGACGACGGTGGCGCCGGCGAGCCAGGTCCGGTCGGTGAGCAGCGTGCGGGCGAGGTGGACGGGGCGGTCTCCGGCGAGCGGGGGCATGCCGGAGGCCGCGATCTTGAGGAGGGTGAGGCCGGTGAAGTAGATGCCGGTGGAGAGGACGGCGAGGGCCTGGTACTGCGCTTGCATGGCAGAGCCTTCCGTGCCGCCCGCGGCCCGGCCGGTCGGCGGCTCAGGGGGTGGGGATCCGGTGGACCTCGGGGTTCACGGCCCGGGCGCTACGGCTTGGCCGGGTCGTAGAGGTCGAAGGCGTTCGGCTGGCCGGCCTTGTAGCGCCGGTCATCGTCGTCGTAGAAGCCCTGGAACTCGTTGGGCAGGTACAGGTTGAAGATCTTGGCGGGCGTGCCGCCGACGCCGGAGGCGTCCAGGATCGCGTTGGCGGCCTTGCGGCCGGCGGTGTTCGCGCCCTCCATCGTGGCGAGGTTGATGTCGGCGCGGACGTAGTCGGAGGCGAGGAACAGGTTCGGCAGCGCGGTGGCGGCCTCGGGCCGGTGGTTCCACGAGCCCGGCTTGTTGATCATCAGCGGCTCGTCGTTGGCGACCTGCGGGGTGCCGTTGCCGGTGATGGCGGGGTCGATGTAGTAGGAGTGGATGTCGGCGTCGTTGAGCACGACCGGCCCCCACGGGATCGCGCGGCGCAGCTGCTCCTTGACCTCGTTGAAGATCTGGTCGGACGTGCACTCGCGGGCGGTCTTGCCGTAGAGGACGCCCTGGGTGTCCCAGGACGACAGGTCGATCGACAGGCAGTCGTTGACCTCGCCGTTGCCGTAGGTCGTGCCGAACTTCTTCTTCCAGAACTGGCCCTGGCTGATGGAGGTGAGCGCCCACGGCTGCCCGGCGTAGGCGACGTGCCCCTTGGCCAGGTCGATCGGCCGGCGCAGGTAGATCATGATCCCGTTCATCCAGTCGGTGGTGATCTGCGCCAGGTTCTTCAGGTTCGGGTCGGCGGCCAGGATCTGGTCGTTGAGCAGCGGGACCGCGCGCTCGACCGGAACGGCGAGGACGTAGTGGTCGGCGTCGACGTTGGCGGTGCCGGCGCTGCCGGTGATCTGCGCGCCGCTGATCCGCTTGTCGGTGACGTCGAGCCGGGTGAGGGTCGCGTCGGACTGGAACTTGACGCCGAGCGACTTGAGGTAGGCGACCCACGGGTCGATGAGCGCCTCGTTGGTGGGGGCGTTGAGCAGCCGGTCGGGGGCCTTGTAGCCGCCGAGGCCGAGGGTGCTGTAGACCCAGGCCTCGGCCATCAGGCCCATGGTGTGCGCGTTGGCCTTGGTCGGTTTGGCGGCGACGAGGGTGCCGGTGAACATCTGCACCAGCAGTTCGTTGTAGGGCTTGTCCATCTTCTCGGCGTGGACCATGTCCGAGAAGCTCATGTTCTCCCACTGGTTGTACCTGCGCAGCGGGCCGCTGGTGACGAACGCGATCATCTTCTGCAGGAAGTAGCCGACCTCCCACACCTGGACCTTGCCGGCGACGTTGAGGGCGGTGGACAGGAACGCCAGCAGCGAGTCCGGGCTGAGCGTGCCCTCGATGCTGCCGCGGGCGGGCAGCACCATCTTGGTGCCGCCGTAGAACGCGGCGACCTCGGTTCCGGCGACGAGGTTGTCGAGCGCCTTGCCGCCGCCGGGCAGCGGGATCCGGCTCATGGTGTCGGGGAGGTTCTGGTAGAAGCCGGGGAAGAACCGGAACCCGTGCTCGGCCGGCAGGTCCTGGCGCCCTCCGCTCCCGGTGTTCGGGACGGGCATGCTGCGGCACTTGCCGCCCCACGCCTTCCGCTCGTAGATCGTGACGTCGAACCCGCGCTCGGCGAGCTCGTGGGCGGTGGACAGCCCGCCCATCCCGCCACCGAAGATCGCGACGCGGCGGCCGGACGGGGCGGCGCGCCCGGTGCGGGCCGCGCGTCTCGCGGCGGGGGCCGCGGCCTGCGCGCGGCCGGTGCCGAGGACGCCGGCGGCGGCGACCGCGCCCGCCGCGGCGAGGGCCCCGGTGACGAACTGGCGGCGGCCGACGCCCTCGTTCCGCCGCTCGTCGCGGGACGGCCCGGTCTGCGATGGAGTCGTGTCCTCCACGGCGCACTCCTTGGGGGGTGGTGTGCTAACCGACACTTGTGTCGGTTACGTGATGGGGCCCCACTATGCGGAAGCCGCCGCGGGGTCGTCAACCCCCGCGGCGGCTTCTCCTCGCCCGATCGGCCGGTCAGTCCGCGTGGCCCAGCCCCGTCCACAGCAGTCGCATCGCGCCCTCGACCAGCAGCGACCTCGGCATGTCCGGGTGCCGCTCCCACCACTGCGCCACCCCGTCGAGCCCGGTGATGATGAGCTCCACCATCGCCTCGGCGATCGGCTCGCCCGGGTCGATCCCGACCGTCTCGCGCATGTCGTTGCCGAGCAGCGCCGCCACCGCGTGCGTGCGCGACTCCCGGATGCCCTGCCGGACGGTCTGGATCTCCGGGTCGTCCTCGTCCGTCCGGTCGAACAGCAGCTTGCGGGCCTGCGGCTTGGTCTGCGCGAAGCTGAAGTAGGCGTCGATGGTCGAGCGCATCCGGTCCTCGGGCGGCCCCGACCCGGTGATGCGGGCGCCGACGTGCTCCACCAGCGCCGCGTTCTGCTCCTGCATGACCGCGAGCAGCAGCACCCGCTTGGACGGGAAGTGGTCGTACATCACCGTCCGCGCCACCCCGGCCTCCGCGGCGATGTCGCCCAGCGACACCGCGTGGTAGCCGCGGCCCGCGAAGAGCTTCAGCGCCGCCTCGGTGATGAGCGCCCTGCGGGCCGGTCCGCGCATGCGCGATTTCGGGGCGGATTCCGCCATGGTCTTGACTCCCTCGTCGGTTGCGTTCACTCTAACCGACACAAGTGTCGGTAAATCCGGGGCGACGGCGGCGGGCCGCCGGACGCCGCGACAGCAGGGAGCCGCGCATGCCGGGCACACGACCGTCGATCGCCATCGTGGGAAGCGGGTTCAGCGGGATCGGCCTCGCCATCGGCCTGCGCCGCGCCGGCTTCACCGACATCACGATCTTCGAGAAGGCCGCCGGCCTCGGCGGCGTCTGGCGCGACAACACCTACCCCGGCGCCGCCTGCGACGCCCCGTCCCACCTGTACTCCTACTCCTTCGAGCCCAAGCCCGACTGGACGCGCCGGTTCGCCGAGCAGCCCGAGATCCTCGGCTACCTCCGGCACTGCGCCCGCAAGTACGGGCTCATGCCGCACTTCCGGTTCGGCACCGAGATCACACAGGCCGAGTACCAGCCCGCGGCGGGCCGGTGGCGCGTCCACACCCGCGACGGCGCCTTCCACGACTTCGACCTCCTCGTCGCCGCCTGCGGCCAGCTCAGCAACCCCGCCGTCCCGAGGCTGCCCGGCCTCGACGCCTTCACCGGCACGGTCTTCCACTCGGCCCGCTGGGACCACCGCCACGACCTCGAAGGCGAGCGCGTCGCCGTCGTCGGCAACGGTGCCAGCGCCATCCAGTTCGTCCCGCTCATCGCGCCCGCCGCCGCCGACCTCACCGTCTTCCAGCTCGAGACGCACTGGATCAGCCGCAAGCCCGACCGCGTCTACCCGCGCTGGCGGCACGCCCTCAACCGGCGCGTCCCCGCCGTGCAGAAGCTGTCCCGGCTCGGCATCTTCCTGTGGTTCGAGCTCCTGCTCAACCCCGCCCTGATCGCCCCGCGCGGCCGCCGCGCCCTGTCCCTGCACATCCGCGCCCTGTGCCGGTTCGCGCTCCGCTCGGTCCGCGACCCCCGGCTGCGCGACCGGCTGACGCCCCGCTACGAGCCCGGCTGCAAGCGCATCCTCACCTCCAGCGAGTACTACGAGACCCTCAACCGGCCGAACGTCCACGTCGTCGACGAGCCGATCACCGAGGTCGTCGCCGACGGCGTCCGCACCCGGGAGGGCCGCCGGCACCGCGCCGACACCATCATCTGGGCCACCGGCTTCCGCTCCCAGGACTTCGTCGCCCCCATGCGCGTCATCGGCCTGCACGGCCAGGAGCTCAACGCCGCCTGGAAGGACGGCGCCCGCGCCCACCTCGGCCTCGCCGTCACCGGTTTCCCCAACTTCTTCCTCATGTACGGGCCGAACACCAACGTCGGCTCCGGCTCCATCGTCCACATGCTCGAGAGCCAGGCCGCCTACATCGTCCAGGCCGCCCGCCTCCTCGCCGGCGGCGTCACCTCCCTGGAGGTCCGCGCCGACGTCCTCGACGCCTCCGACGCCGACGCGCAGCGCCGGCTCGCCACGTCCGTCTGGAACCAGGGCGGCTGCGACAGCTGGTACCTCGACGCCGAGCACCGCAACACCAACAACTGGCCCGGGTCCATGACCGGCTACCGCCGCCGCACCCGCCGCCTCGACCCGTCCGACTACCACCTCGAACACTGACGGAAGGACGCCCCATGGCCGGCCTCGGCACCACCGAGATCCTCATCATCCTCGCCGTCGTCCTGCTCCTGTTCGGCTCGGCGAAGCTCCCGCAACTGGCCCGCTCTCTCGGCCGCTCGGCCCGCATCCTCAAGACCGAGACCAAGGGCCTCTACGAGGACGACGCCCCGCAGCCCGCGCCCGCCCCGCCGGCCCAGCTCCCGCCCGGCCCCCGCGAGCAGGCCGCCCTCCTCCGCCAGGAGGCCGCCCGCCTGGAACGCGAAGCACAGCCGACCCGGGACATCTGAGGCAAAAAGCGATCAATGATCGGTTTTCGTGTTAGCCTGCGAGCGCCGCCCGCTCCGGTACTGGGAGGCCCGCGATGACCGCCGGTTCGCGCACCGCGCCGCTGCCCGTCCGCCCGGCTCGCGCGGACGACCCCGAGGAGGTCAGCCGGATCTACGGCATCTGCCTGCGGACCGCCGCCCTCGGCGGCGACGCGACCGGCCTGGTGGACGATCCGCGGCTGCTCGGCGACGTGTTCGCCGGGCCGTATCTGGCCCACGCGCCCGACCTCGCCTGGGTGCTCGCGCGGGACGAGGGCGGGGCGTCGCGGCCGGTCGGGTACATCCTCGCCGCCGAGGACACCGCGGCCTTCGAGCGCGAACTCGACCGCGCGTGGTGGCCGCGGATCCGCGCGCGGGTGGCGGGACGGTCCGTCGAGCCCGGCGGCCCGGACGCCTGGCTATGCGCCTGCGCCCGGGTGACGGCGCACGGTGACGGCGCTGACCACGGCGAGCAACGTCCACGCGGCGGTGTAGGCGGGGCCGTCGGTGATGAGCGCGCGGCCTGGGCGCGCTGCGCCGGGTGATCGACCGCCGCGACACGATCGGAAATTCCCGGCAATAGCGACAAACATCTAATAGAGGCTTTTGGCGGCTATAAGGGGTATATAACTGGAACGCATTGATCGGCGACTGTCCGTATGCCACTCTTTCCCGGGTGCCCCTCCCGGCAGGGGGCCGCCGGCCGGTGTTCCGAGCGTGCGCGGTCCGCTGCCGTGTCGCCCGGTGCTGAGGCTTAGGTGAAGAAGGCTGCTTTGACGAAACGCCGGATGACCTGCGGCGCGCACCTTCCGGCGGCGGCTCAGGGAGCGCGCCGGTGAGGTGGCCGAAGCGCACCCGGCAGGCCGCCCCGCCCCCGCAGGCCGTACCGCCGCCGTATCCGGGGCCGATGGCGCCCTCGCAGGGGCCGATGGCCGCGCCGCCGCAACCGCACGCGCAACTGCAGAGGCCCGCGCAACCCCGACCGCAACCGCAGCGGCCGCCGCAACCGCAACCGCAACGGCCCACGCAGCCGCAGTCGCAGGTGCAGCGGCCCACGCAGCCGCAGCCGCAGGTGCCGCCGGCCGCACAGCCGCAGGCCCCGATGGCCGCGCAGCCGCAGCAGCAGCGGCCGTCTGTGCCGGTCCCGATGCCCGCCGGAACGGCCGACCCGGACGTGTGGCCGGAGTTGTGCGAACGGTTCTGCCTGCAATTCCTCGTACTCGCGGAGAAGATGCGTCCTGCCATGGACCTGCTGGAACGCCAGGAGGAGGACCCTGACCGGCTCGAGGCCCTCTACGAGATCGACCACGGCGTGACGCGCATGCGGCGGGCCGCGCGCGACCTGCGGGTCCTCGCCGGCCGGGACGCCGAGGAGGCGTCCGGGGCCGACACGTCGCTGCTGGACGTGGTCCGGATGGCCGAGTCGTCCATCGAGCAGTACCGGCACGTCTCGATCCTGCGCGTGGTGGAGCTCGCGGTCCCCGCGTACGCGGCGGAGGACCTGGCGTCCCTGGTCGCGGCGCTGCTGGACAACGCGACCCGCTACTCGCCCTCGCGGGTGACCGTGAGCGCGCACCTGCTCGCCGACGGCGCCGTGATGCTCCGCATCGAGGACTCCGGCATCGGCATGTCGCCCTCGCAGCTGGAGGGCCTGAACAAGGCGCTGGCCGGGCCGGTGCCGCCGATGACGGACGAGACGTCGCGGCAGACGGGCTTCCCCGTGGTGCACCGGCTGGCCCGCCGGCACGGCATCGGCGTGCGGCTCGCCGGGCGGACCGGCGGCACGGTCGCGATGGTGACGATCCCGCCGTCGCTGCTCTGCGAGATCCCGCAGGACGAGCCGCACACGGTCGGGACCGGCGAGATGCCCCCGGCGATGGCGCATCTGGCGATGGCGCGCCGCGGGGAGCGCCCGGCGGGCGCAGCCGCGGAGCGACCGGCGGCCGTGGGGCGTCCGGGGCCCGCGGAACGGCCGGCGGCCGTGCAGCGTCGGGCGGCCGTGGAACGTCCCAGGTCCGCGGCGGCGTCTCCGGCGGAGCGCCCGGCGGCCTTCCGCGAGGCGGGCGGCGAGCCCGACCTCGGCGGCCTGCCGCGCCGGGAGCGGGCGAGCCTGCGCCCCGTCGTCAACGACACCACGCTCA
>NZ_JBEPCJ010000118.1:0-26851 GCF_040299565.1 Spirillospora sp. NPDC000708 | reverse complement strand
GTTCTTCTTCGTCGATGAACCCATCTACCGGAGACCTCTCTACTTAGAGATCACGACACACCGTCACACACCCGACTTCGAGACACGGCCTAGGACGGCGCCCGCCGGATCTGAGCCGCGCCCTTATGGCCCGGGGCCGTGCCTTACGGCGACGGTCGAAGCCATGGAACCCGCCGTGCACACCCGCGGGCTGCGCCGCACCTACACGCGCAGACGCCGCACCACCGTGGTCGCCCTGGACGAGCTGACCCTCACCGTCGCGCAGAACGAGATCCACGGGCTGCTCGGGCCGAACGGCGCCGGCAAGACCACCCTCGTCAAGATCCTCTCCACCGTGCTGCTGCCGTCCGCCGGGACGGCCCGCGTCCTCGGCCGCGACGTCGTCGCCGACGCCGGGGCCGTCCGGTCGCTCGTCGGGCTCGTCCTCGGCGGCGACCGCGGCCTGTACGACCGGCTGACCGCCCGCCGGAACCTGCTGTTCTGGGGCGCGCTGTACCGGCTCGACGGCCGGACGGCCCGCGCCCGCGCGGACGCGCTGCTGGAACGCGTCGGGCTCGGCGACCGGGCCGGCGACCCCGTCGAGGGCTTCTCGCGCGGCATGCGGCAGCGGCTGCACCTCGCCCGCGGGCTGCTGCACGAGCCGCGCCTGCTGTTCCTGGACGAGCCGACGTCCGGCCTCGACCCCGCCGCGGCCGCCGCGTTCCGCGGGCTCGTCCTCGACCTGCGCGCGGAGGGCCGCACGTTCCTGCTGGCCACCCACGACATGGACGAGGCGGCGGCGATCTGCGACCGGGTGACGCTCATCGACCGCGGCCGGATGCTGCTGACCGGCGACCCGGCCCGCGCCGGGCGGTTCCTCGGCGACGGCGAGTGCGTCGACTTCGACGACCCCGACCCCGCCCTCACCGGGCCGCTGGAGCTGCTGCCCGGGGTGACCGGGGTCGAGCGGCGGGACGGCGGGGCGCGGCGCGTCCACACCGCCGACCGGGACGCCACCCGCCGCGTCCTCGCCTGGCTCATCGACCGCGACGTCCTCACCGCGCGGCGTGGCCGGCCGACCCTCGAAGAGGTGTACCTGCGGGCGGTCGGCGACCGGGGGATGCGGGTATGAGCGCGGTCCGTGCCATGTGGCCCGCGGCGCGGCTGGTCTGGCACGCGGTGCGGCTGCAGGCCGCGCTGTCGCGGCGCAGCCCGGAGCACGCGCTCGTGCTGCTCATCGCCCCGATGCAGACGACGACGATGCTCGCGCTGACGCTGACCGCGCACCGCGCGGACGTCGTCGCGAACGCCGTCCTGGCGCCCGGGCTCATCGGGCTGTGGGTCGCCTCCCTCGACTACGCCGGCCGCATCGTCACCGAGGACCGCTGGGCCGGCCGGTTCCCCGCGCTGGTCGCGGCGCCGGTCCCGTTGGGCCTGGTGGTCGCCGGGCGGGTCGCGACGGTGGTGCTGGTGGGCAGCGCCGCGTTCGCCGAGTCCTGGCTGGTCGCCGCCCTCGGGTTCGGCCGCCGGCTGACGGTCGCCGAGCCCGGGACGTTCGCGGTCGCGGTCGCGGTCACCTGCCTCGCGACGATCGGGACGGCGACGCTGCTGTCCGCCGTGTTCGTCGTGTCGCGCGCACGGGACGTCCTGCAGAACTCCCTGGGCTATCCCTTCTACATCCTGGGCGGGATCCTCGTGCCGGTCGCGGCGCTGCCGGGCTGGCTGCACCCGTTCAGCCGGGTCGTGTTCCTGTCGTGGAGCGCGGACCTGCTGCGCGGCGCGGTCCACGGCGACACCCGCGACCGGCCCTGGGTGGTCCTGGCGGTCCTGGCGGTCCTCGGCCTGAGCGCGGCGTCGATGGCCGCCGGCCTGTGGCTGACGCGGCGGTACGTCGACCGTATGCGGCGCGAGGGGACGGTGGATTTCTCATGAGGGCCACGCTCCGCATCGTGCGCGAATCGCTGATCCTCGGATTCGCCGAGATGAGGGCCGTCTACACGTGGCGGACGTGGACGTTCGGCTGGCTCGTCCGGCTGCTGTGCCAGGCCGCCTTCTACGCCCTGCTCGGCCGCTACGTCGGCGACGACGCCACCATGCGGTACGTGCTCGTCGGCAACATCGTGGTGCTGGCCTGCATGGAGGCCACCATCGTCGTGATCTCGCTGGCGGGCGAGCGCCGGATCGGGACGCTGCCGCTGCTGGCCATCACGCCGTCCGGGCACCTGCCGGTGTACCTGGGACGCGGCCTGCAGTGGACGGCCACCGGCCTGACCAGCTCGCTCGTCGCCTGGTGCGCGCTGCCGCCGCTGCTGGGCGCGCCGCTGCCGTGGCCGCGCGCCGCGTACGCGGCACCGGTCATCGTGCTCATCCTCGCCAGCAGCTATGGCTACGGGTGCGCGCTGGCGGGCGTCGCGCTGCGGACGCGCGGCGTCGAGTGGCTCGTGCTGAACCTCGCCTACGGGATCGTCATGACGTTCGGCGGCGTGAACGTCCCCGTCGCCGTCTGGCCCGCGCCGCTGCGGATCGCGGTGAACGTGCTGCCGGTCGTGCACGGGCTCCAGGCGGTGCGCGGGATCCTGGACGGCGCGCCGCCCTGGCACGTCCTGCGGCTGCTCGGCGCCGAAGCGCTCGTCGGGGCCGGCTGGTACGTGGTCGCGGCGCTGTCGATGGAGCGGCTCGTCTCCGCGGGCCGCCGCGACGGAAGCCTCGGCCACGCCGACTGAACACAGGCGTGCCCCGGGCCTGCGGCAGGCCCAGGGCACGTCCCCGCGGATCAGGCGCCTCGGATCAGGCGCCGCGCAGCACGGCGCCGGTGCGGTCGGCCGCGACGGCGACCGCGGCGTCCCGGGCCTGCGACGCCTCCTCGGCGGTGAGGGTGCGGTCCGGCGCGCGGAACCGCAGCGAGTAGGCCAGGGACTTGCGGCCCTCCCCCACCTGCTCGCCGGTGTAGACGTCGAACAGCCGGATGGCCTCCAGCAGCTCGCCCGCGCCGTCGCGCAGCGCCGCCTCCACCTCCGCGGCGGGCACGGCGGAGTCGACCACGAGCGCGACGTCCTGCGTGGCGACCGGGTAGGTCGACACGTGCGGCGCGCGCACCTCCACCGGCTCGCCGAGGCGGCGCAGCTCCAGCTCCATCGCGCAGGAGCGCGCCGGCAGGCCGTACGCCTTGGTGACGCGCGGGTGCAGCTCACCGGCGTGCCCGACGAGCTCGTCCCCCGCGTACAGCGCGGCGCAGCGGCCCGGGTGCCAGGGCGCGTGCCGGTCGGCCTTCACCGTCAGCTCCACGCCGACCTCGGCCGCCACCAGCCGCGCGGCCTGCACCGCGTCCGCCCAGATCGCCGGGCGCCCGCCGCCCCACCAGCCCGAGGGCTCGCGGTCGCCGGACAGCACGACCGCCACCCGGTGCGGCTGGTCGGGCAGCGCCGCCTCGACGGACGCGACCTCCTCGGCCGTCGGGCCGCGGTCCACCGCGAGGCGCGGCGCCCGCTCCGGCGCGTCCGGACGAGGCCGGAACACCACGCCCAGCTCGAACAGCGCCGTGTCGGGGAACCCGCGTCCGACGTTGTGCGCCAGCGTCCGCAGCAGGCCCGGCAGCAGCGTGGTGCGCAGCAGCGGCTCCTGCTCCGACAGCGGGTTCGCCAGCCGCAGCGCTCGCCGGCGCGCGTCGTCGGCGGGCAGCTGCAGGTCGTCCCAGTCCTTCGCGGAGACGAACGGGAACGCCAGCACCTCGACGTAACCCGCGCCGGCGAGCACGCGGCCGACCCGGCGGCGCAGCCGCTGCTGGATCGTCAGGCCGCGCCCGGCCGACGGGCGCGGCGCGCGCGCCGGGATGTCCTCGTAGCCCTCGAGGCGGATGACCTCCTCGGCGAGGTCGTTCGGGTCGGTCAGGTCGGGCCGCCACGACGGCGGCGCCACCATGAGGACGTGGCCCTCGCCGGGACCGGAGCCCTCGACGGCGCAGCCGACCTGCTCCAGCCGCCGCACGACCGTGTCCCGCCCGTAGGTCACGCCCGCGACCCGGTCGGGGTGCCCCGCCGGCATCGTGATCGTGACCCGCTCGACCGGGGCCTCGGCGTGCGTGACGCCCGGCGCGATCTCCGCGCCGCCCAGCTCCGCCAGCATCCGCGCCGCGCGGTACGAGGCGTACAGCGGCAGCTCGCGGTCGACGCCGCGCTCGAACCGGTACGACGCCTCGCTGTGCAGCTTGTGGCGGCGGCTCATCCGGGCGGTGCCGATCGCGTCGAAGTGCGCGGCCTCGATGACGATGTCGGTCGACCGGTCGTCGATCTCCGTCGCGAGACCGCCCATCGTCCCGGCCATCGAGATCGGGCCCGACTCGTCGGTGATGAGGATGTCCTCGGGGTCCAGCTTGCGCTTGACGTGGTCGAGGGTCTCCAGGCTCTCGCCCTTCTCGGCGCGCCGCACCACGATCGGGCCGGTGAGCTTCACGCGGTCGAACGTGTGCAGCGGCTGCCCGAGCTCCAGCATCAGGTAGTTCACGATGTCGACCGCCAGCGACACCGGCCGCATCCCCGCGCGGTGCAGGCGGACCTGCATCCACATCGGGGTCCGCGCGTCCGGGTCGAAGCCGCGCACCTCCCGCAGGACGATCCGGTCGCACGCGGTCGGGTCGCCGATCGTCGCCGGGTACGCCTCGCCGTTCTTGGCGGGCAGCTCCATGTCCGCCGGGTCCTTGAACGGGACGTCGTAGGCGATCGCGGCCTCCCGGGCGATGCCGCGGATGGACAGCGCGTAGCTGCGGTCCGGGGTGACGGCGATGTCGAGGACCTCGTCGCGGATGCCGAGCAGCTCGACGGCGTCGGCGCCGACGGGCGCGTCCGGCGGCAGCACGAGGATGCCGCTGTGGTCGTCGCCGATGCCGAGCTCGGTGACCGAGCAGATCATGCCCTCGGACATCTTGCCGTAGGTCTTGCGGGCGCCGATCTGGAAGCCGCCGGGCAGCACGCCGCCGGGCAGGATCACCACGACCCGGTCGCCGGCCTCGAAGTTCGTCGCGCCGCAGATGATGTTCTGCGGCTCGCCGGTGCCGTTGGCGTCGCCGACGTCGACCCGGCAGTAGCGGATCGGCTTCTTGAAGCCGGTCAGCTCCTCGAACTCGAGGACCTCGCCGACCACGAGCGTGCCGGAGATGTCGGCGCCGGCCTGCTCGACCGTCTCGACCTCCAGGCCCGCCGCGATCAGCCGGGCGGCCAGGTCCCGGCCGGTCACGCCGGCCGGCAGCTCGACGTGCTCGCGCACCCAGGAAAGCGGGGCCCGCATCAGATCTCCATCCCGAACGGGAGGGTGAACCGGACGTCGCCCTCCACCATGTCGTACATGTCCTCCACGCCGTGCCGGAACATCAGCGTCCGCTCGACGCCCAGCCCGAACGCCCAGCCGCTGTAGCGGTCCGGGTCGACGCCGCAGGCCACCAGCACCCGCGGGTTGACCATGCCGCAGCCGCCCAGCTCGATCCAGCCCTCCGAGCCGCAGGTGCGGCACGGTTCGCCGCCCGGCTCGGCGGACGCGCCGCGGCACACGAAGCACTGCATGTCCACCTCCGCCGACGGCTCGGTGAACGGGAAGTACGACGGCCGGAACCGGGTCTTCAGCCCCGCGCCGAACATGCCGGTGACGAACGCGTCGATGCCGCCGCGCAGGTCCGCCATCGTCAGGCCCTCGTCGACGGCGAGGCCCTCCAGCTGGTGGAACACCGGGCTGTGCGTGGCGTCCAGCTCGTCGGTGCGGAACGTGCGGCCCGGCGCGACCACGTACACCGGCAGCGGCCGCGACAGCAGCGACCTGATCTGCATCGGCGAGGTGTGCGTGCGCATCACCAGCCCGGACTCCTCCGACTCCACGAAGAAGGTGTCCTGCATGGTGCGGGCCGGGTGGTCGGGCAGGAAGTTCAGGGCGTCGAAGTTGAACCACTCCGCCTCGACCTCGGGGCCCTCGGAGACCTCGAAGCCCATCGCGACGAAGACGTCGGCCATCCGCTCCTGCATGGTGGTCAGCGGGTGCCGGGCGCCGCGCGGCGCGCGGTCCCAGGGCAGCGTGACGTCGACGGTCTCCTCGACGAGGACCCGCTGGTCGCGCTCCTCCTCCAGGACGGCCTGGCGCTCCTTCAGCGCCTTGGACACCGCGCCGCGGGCGGCGCCGATGCGCTTGCCCGCGTCGGCGCGCGCCGCCGGCGGCAGCGCGCCTATCTCGCGGTTGGCGAGGGCCAGCGGGGAACGGTCGCCGGCGTGCGCCAGGCGGACCTGCTTGAGTGCGTCGAGGTCGGCGGCCGCGGCGATCGCCGCGAGCGCCTCGTCGCGGGCCCGGTCCAGCTGCTCGGGCTGCAGCGCGGAGACCTCGACGGGGTCATAGGACTTGTTGGGTGCAGACATGGTGGTGTGATCGACTCCGGTCGGCGTGGGACGCCCGCAGTCTAGTGCGCGGGCGGTGAGGATCCGGAAAGCGTGCGCGTGACGCGCGGCCCGCCCGGAGCCCTTCCGCTGCCGCGGGCCGCGCCCGGGACGGGCTCAGCTCGCGTGGTCGGGGGCCCCGGCGGGCACGGTAAATCGGAACTCGGCGCCGCCGCCGGGCGCCCGCCGCACGGTGATCGCGCCGCCGTGCGCCTCGACCAGGCCCTTCACGATGTACAGGCCGAGGCCGGTGCCGCCGCGCCGGTTGCCGCCCGGGCCGCGCCAGAACTGCCGGAAGACGCGCTGGACGGCCTCGGGCGGTATGCCCTCGCCCTCGTCGCGCACCGACACGGCGGCCCCCTCCTTATGCGCGTCCGGCTCTACCACGATGGTGACGGTCCCGGCGCCGTGCCGCACCGCGTTTTCCACCAGGTTGCCCAGGATCTGGTCCATCTTGTCGGGATCAAGCCACATCTCGGGCAGTTCCCCGCGGACCTCGAACCGGAACCGGTCCTCGGCGTCGCCGGCGGCGACCCGGCCCGCGATGACCTTGCGGACCTCCTCGGGCAGGTCGACGACCTGGCGGCGCATCTCCAGCCGGCCCGCCTCGATCCGGGACACGTCCAGCAGCTCGGTGATCAGCCGGGTGACGCGGTCGGCGTCGGCGTTGACGGTCTCCAGCATGACCCGCTTCTGGTCGTCGTTGAAGCGGTGCCACTTGGCCAGCAGCGTCGCGGTGAAGCCCTTGACGCTGGTCAGCGGGGAGCGCAGCTCGTGCGCGACGGTCGACACGAGGTCGGCGCGGTCGCGCTCCTGGCGGGCGCGGTGCTGCGCGTCGCGCAGGCAGACGGTGAACCGCTCGACGCGGCCGCCCTCGCCGCGCCGGTACCCGGCGGTCACCAGCAGCTCGGTGCCGCCGGCCAGGAACAGCGCCCGCTCGGGGTGCCGGGTGCGGGTCGCGAGGCCGTCGTAGGGCGACAGGCACTTCCACCAGTCGCGGCCTTCGGCGTCGTGCAGCGGCAGGACGTCGCGGAAATCGCGGCCCAGCGCGGCCGCGGCGGCGATCCCGGTCATCCGCTCGGCGGCGGCGTTGAACACCACGACGCGGGCGTCGCGGTCGGCGACCAGCAGCCCGTCCGGCAGGTCGTCCACCTGGCCGGGCTCGAAGAGAGCGCGCGCGGCCACGCCGGGGGGTTCCTCTCCGCCCACAGCGGCCTCCAGAACACCGGTAGAGCGCGGCCTGTCGAGAAGAGACTCTATCCGCAGTCGGGGCCCTTGCGGGACCCGGAGAACGCCTAGCGGCAAGGCATTTGTAGCCGCCGGGCAGGTCCCGGGCGGGCGTCCCCGGACCGGCTCCGGGCGGGGCGGCACGCGCCGCGGAGAGCATGATCGACACGGCCCCGACCCTGACCTGCGCGACCGGGGCCGCGAGACCGTCTCGGGCCGCGCCCGATCATGCTCGTGACCGGGCGTGCCCGGTCCGCTCCGACGTGCTTCGACGGTCTCGTTCGTGCCGGTGCTCAGCGGGAGCCGGTCGGCGAGCCCTGGCCCGCGAGCGCGCCCGCCACGTCCGTGTGGACCGTGAACAGCCGGTGCAGGCCGGTGATCCGCAGCAGCCGCAGCTGGGCGGGCCGGACGCCGGCCAGCACGATCTCGCCGCCGGTGGCGGAGATCTCGTTGTGCGCGCCGACCAGCGCGCCGAGGCCCGCGGCGTCGCAGAACGGGACGGCGGCGAAGTCCAGCACCAGCCGGCGCGCCCCCGCGCCGTGCGCCTTGACCAGCCGGGCCCGCAGGCCGTCCGCGGTGTGCAGGTCGATCTCGCCGGTCACCGTGACGACGGCGGTCCCCGGCCGCCGCTCGGCCACCTCGATCTCCAGGCCGGCCACCGGGCCGGACGTCCACGCGGCGGCCACGTCGGGCGCCGCCGCGCCGAGGGTCCCGGCCCCCGGCGAGAACGTGCCGGGCGCCGCGGAGGCGCGGGGCTCGGCCTGGCCGGCGCCCGTCCGGCACCGGATCTCCGGCGCGCGACGGCCCGGCCGTCTCGCCGGCCTGGTCTCCTCGGTCATCACGTTCGCCCCCACTTCGTGCGGCTCCCTTGCCGCCCTGGTCAACGCCCCTGGTCAACACCGTAGGCAGCGGGCCGGAGCGGTGGAATCCACCGCCGGACCGGTATCCCGCTCCTACCTGGGAATGAGTTCCCCGCGTCGGCGGGCCCCCTGCCCCTCCGTCCGCGGGAAGACCATCTTCGCAGCTCACATGCCACGAAACGGCCTCGAATGCGACCGCTTGCGGCCAACCGGCCACGGAACGCATTGAACCTTCGCGGCCGCTCCTACGTGACCGCCCGTTCGCCCGTGCCCGAGAAACGTCACGGGCCTGCCGGGTGCCGCGCCGCACCGGGCGCGCGGCCGTCTCAGGCCCGGCGCTGCGCCCGCGCCGAGGCGTACAGGCAGACGGCCGCGGCCGTCGCCAGGTTGAGGCTCTCGGCCCGGCCGTAGATCGGCACCCGGACGACCTCGTCCACGTGCCGGAGGATCTCCTCGGGCAGGCCCCACGCCTCGTTGCCGAACACCCAGGCGGTGGGCCGTGCCAGCAGCCCCTGGTCGATGGCGTCGTCCAGGGTCCGGTCGCCCGCGCCGTCGGCGGCCAGCACCGTCAGCCCCGCCCGCTTCAGCTCGGGGATGAGGGTGTCGAAGCGCGGGCCGACCACGACCGGAAGATGGAACAGGCTGCCCGCCGAGGCGCGCACGCACTTGCCGTTGTAGGGGTCGACGGACGCGTCGGTGAACACCACCGTCTCCGACCCCGCCGCGTCGGCGGTGCGCAACACCGTCCCGGCGTTGCCGGGGTCGCGGACGTGCGCGAGGACGGTCACCAGCCGCGGTCCGGCCTCGAGCGCGCCGGCCAGCGGGACGTCCACGAACTCGCAGACCGCCAGCAGCCCCTGCGGGGTGACGGTCTGCGCCAGCTCGGCCATGATCTCGCCGCTGACCCGCAGCACCGGGACCCCGGCGCGCTCGGCGGCGCCGACCAGCTCGGGATGGCGGGTCTCGGCCTCGGCCGTGGTGAACAGCTCGGCCAGCCCGCCGGGGATCTCCAGCGCCTCCCGCACCGCCTGCGGCCCCTCGGCGAGGAACCGCCCCTCACGGCGCCGGAAGGCGCGTTTGGCGAGCCGGCGAGCGGCCTTCACCCGTGGTGATCGGATAGAGGTCAGCTCGCGGCCCGCCATGTCGCCGTACTCGCCCGTCGCCAGGTCGCCCGGCTCAGGCGGCCTCCGCCGGGAGCGCGTCCTTGGCCACCTTGACCAGGGCGGCGAACGCGGGGGCGTCGTTCACGGCGAGCTCGGCCAGCATGCGCCGGTCGACCTCGACCTCGGCGGCCTTCAGGCCCTGGATGAACCGGTTGTAGGTGATGCCGTTGGCGCGGGCCGCGGCGTTGATCCGCTGGATCCACAGACGGCGGAACTGGCCCTTGCGGTCCTTGCGGTCCCGGAAGGCGTAGGTCATCGAGTGGAGCTGCTGCTCCTTGGCCTTGCGGTACAGCCGCGAACGCTGGCCGCGGTAGCCGCTCGACCGCTCCAGAACGACCCGACGCTTCTTGGCGGCGTTGACCGCCCGCTTCACGCGTGCCACGTGCTGAACTCCTTCGTGGGGGCCGGAGCCGTCCTGGCGCCGGCCGGTCGTCGATGTTGCCGGTCGGTGCTACTTGCGCAGCAGCTTCTTGATGTTCTTGGCGTCGGCGTCGGCCACCACGGCCGGGCCGGACAGGCGGCGCGTCCGCTTGGTGGGCTTGTGCTCGAGCAGGTGGTTCTTGTTGGCGCGGCGGCGCATCACCTTGCCGGAGCCGGTCAGCTTGAAGCGCTTCTTGGCACCGCTGTGGGTCTTGGTCTTCGGCATGGTCGCCGTCGTCTCCCTCGTTCCCGGGCCCCCGTGCGGCGGCACGGGAGCGCACCTGATCGGCACGCCGCGTTCGGACGCGTGCGACGCGCCAGGTCAGGCTTCAATGTACGTGCGTAACGACCCCGCGGAAGCCACGAGGCCGCGGACGGGCCCCCGCCGCGGCGGGGGCCAGGCGGCCCTCGCGGGCCGCGGGCGTTGCGGCCGGACCGGCGTCCCGGCCGGTCCGGCACCTTGGTCGTTCGGGCACCGCCCCCGGTGCGCCCTGCCGTGCGGCGGGCAGCACCAAGCGGGGCGCCGCGGTCGAGCGTTCACGACCGGGCGCCGTGACCGCCTTCGCGGCCGGCGTCTCGCTCGCGCGGTCGGCGGCCGGTCAGGCCGGGCCGGTCGCCGCGTCCTGCTCGCGGCTCGCGGCGCGCTCCGCCTTGGCCTCCGCCTTCTTCTTGTGCGGACCGAGCACCATGATCATGTTTCGGCCGTCCTGCTTGGGCCGCGACTCGACGAAGCCGAGCTCCTCGACGTCGTCGGCCAGCCGCTGCAGCAGCCGGAAACCGAGCTCCGGGCGGGACTGCTCACGACCACGGAACATGATCGTGACCTTCACCTTGTCCCCGGCCTTCAGGAACCGCACCACGTGACCCTTCTTGGTCTCGTAGTCGTGCGGGTCGATCTTCGGGCGGAGCTTGATCTCCTTGATGATCGTGTGCGCCTGGTTCTTCCGCGCCTCACGCGCCTTCATCGCGGACTCGTACTTGAACTTGCCGTAGTCCATGAGCTTGGCGACGGGCGGGCGCGCGGTGGGCGCCACCTCGACCAGGTCGAGGTCCGACTCACGCGCGAGTTCAAGGGCCTTGGCGATGGGCACGATGCCCACCTGTTCGCCGTTCGGGCCGACGAGCCGGACCTCGGGCACGCGAATGCGGTCGTTGATACGCGGTTCGGCGCTGATGGGACCTCCTTGGGGCCGTTCTCAAGTTCTGGGACCGGTCGTACCCCGAGGCTCTCACGCGAAAAGCCCCGCACGACTCACGTGCGGGGCCACCTTCGGTCGCCCTGGACGGTGGAACCGTCCGGGGACGACGGCGGGACGAGCGCGCCGCGCCCGTTCGCCGGACCGATACCCACCGGCCGCACGGCCGGTCAGGTGGGAGGTGGCCTCCGCTTGAGCGCCCGGCGCGCACGACCTCGTCGGTCGCGTGCACAGGGCCGGTCGGCCACCAACACTACCACCTGCGAGGCGCGTGCGCGCCCCGCGGGATCCGCGTCCACCGCGGGGTACGCCGCTCGTAGTAACCCGGCGGGCCGCCTCCGCATTCCCGGGGGCGGGACGCCCGCCGCGCGCGGACCGGTCGCCGATCCCGGTCCGGCCGCCTTTTCCCACGTGGAGGTGAGGGTCATCTGGCCGGGCGGGCCCCTCGCCCGGGACGCCCGCGTTGTTACCGTGGTGCCAGGACGGCCCGGTGGGGCCGGTGCCAGAGAGGTATTCCCGTGATGCCCTCAGTCGAGACCGGTTCCCCCGGCCCCCGCACCGCCTCGCCGCCGGTCCGCCTGCAGTTCGCGCAGAAGGCGTTCATCACGGCCGGGGGGCGGCTGCTGATGGTGCGCAAGGCGGCGTCCGACCCATTCCAGCCCGGCCGCTGGGAGGTGCCCGGCGGTCGGCTGGACGTCGGGGGCGACCTGGACCTCGACGACCACATCCGGCGGGAGGTGTGGGAGGAGGTCGGCCTGAAGATCGAGCCGGGGCCGCCGTTCCACCTGTGGCAGTGGTTCATGGAGGACCGGTCCCCGGACGCGGCGGGCGGGAGGGTCCGGGTGGTCGCGGCGGCCCGCCGCTGCCGCCCGCTGACGCTCGACGTCGCGTTCGGCAACCAGGACGAGAGCGACCACCTGGACGGATGCGCCTGGGTGCCGCTGGACGAGGTGTGCTCCTACCCGTTGATCCCGAGCCTGCGCCCGGTGGTGCGGGCGTTCCTGCCGCTCGCCCGCTGACGGCCGGATGGACGCGGACGCGGGAACGGGCGGCGCCGGCCGCTCCCCCGTGCACCCGCCCCGCCTGGACGGGGCGGGCAGGCGCCGCTTCTCCCTGTTCGTCATCGGCGACGTGCGGATCGAGGTGCGGGCGACGCTCGACGTCCGCTTCGGGGAGGTGACCGCCGACCGGCTCTGCTACGG
Organism: Spirillospora sp. NPDC000708; assembly: GCF_040299565.1. Classification (NCBI taxonomy): domain Bacteria; kingdom Bacillati; phylum Actinomycetota; class Actinomycetes; order Streptosporangiales; family Thermomonosporaceae; genus Spirillospora; species Spirillospora sp. NPDC000708. The sequence goes on along the minus strand of NZ_JBEPCJ010000118.1, from coordinate 14,397 downwards.
GCCCGCGCGCGCTCTGGTCGCGGGGACGGCGGTGAACCTGGCCCGGTGCGCGGTGGCCCGCTTCCGCCGGGTGAGCGTGCTGGCGAAGGTCGGCGACGACGAGTTCACGCCGGTGATCCGGCGGGAGCTGCGCCGGATCGGCGCCCGGGACCGGCTGCGGGTCGAGCCGGGCGCGCCGAACGGGGTGACGGTGATGGTGCGCGACCGGCCGGCCGGCGGCGGGCCGGGGGTGCGGCTGCTGGTCGCCGAGCAGGACGCGCCGGGCCGCCGGCTGACCGAGTCGGAGGTCCGCTCGGCCGCGGGCGCGATCCGCCGGGCGGACGTGCTGGTCCTGGACGGGTACTCGCTGCTGTCGCCGGTGTCGCGGGCGGCGCTGCGCGCGGCTGCGGAGACGGCGCGCGCGGCGGGCACCGCGGTGGCGTTCGATCTGGTCCCGCATGACATCGACGCGCGGCTTGCGGCGGCGGACGTGCTGCCGGTCCTGTCGACGGCGGACGTGGTGTTCGCGGAGGCACCGACACTGGCGCGGCTGCTCGGCCGTGGTGTCCCCGCCGGGGCGGACGAGGTGCGGGCGCTGACGCGCGCGCTCGACGGCGCGGTCGCGGGACGGCCTCTGTGGTTGCTGCGCTTCGGCCCGACGCTGCTGGAGCGGGTGCTGGCCTACCAGCGGGAAGGGCTGTCGATGGAGTACGGGACCGGGTACCGCGACGGGGACGCGCGCGCGGGGTTCGGTGATCGGCTGGCGGCGTGCGAGCTCTACTGGTGGCTGTCGTCGCGGTGATCGCGCGGGGACGGGCCGTCGAGGGCGGAGGCCGCGGGCCGCAACGTCCGCAGGGTCCGCAGGAAGCGCCGCCGGCTTTCGGGGAGCCCGAACGTCTGCTGCCAGCGCCACGTCCCGCCAGCCAGGGCCGTCTCACGCGCGGGTCCGCCTTCCAGGGCGGCGGCGACGGCCCAGCGCAGGAACTGGCCGCGCACTCCGTCGCCGGGGTGGACGGTCGCCGTGCCGCGCTCGTCGATGAGCAGGTAGGAGCGCCCGGTGCGGAAGCGGGCCCGGAGCGCCGCGTGTCCGGCGGGGGCGCCCGGCAGGCCCTGCTCTTCCACCACGGCGCGGACGCCGGGCGTCCCCGGCAGGAAGTGCCAGTGCGCGTGGTCGATGCACGCGCCGCCGCCCTGTGACCGCGCGGGCCCGTGCTCGAAGAGCAGCAGGTCGCCGGCCCCGTAGGCGTGCCGGTAGAGGCGGGCGACGCGGTCGCGCCAGCGCAGAGCGCCGTCCCACAGCCGCTCGTCGAAGTCGCCCGCGCACTGGCGGTGCTCGCGCGTGACGAGGAGGAGGTGCCCGTCGGCGAGCGGCGCGACGTCCGGCATCAGCAGGAAGTCGCGGTCCCCGGCGAGGACGGACGCCTCGCCGGGCAGGTCGGCCATGGCGTTGATCCGGAACCGGAGGGGCGGGCACAGCACGCACTCGCGGCCGGGCTGGGCCGACGGCTCGGCCAACGCCTCCTCCAAGCACACGGGACGCACGGGCGGACGCTTCCAGCGTGCCCGCGGGGCCGCGCCGGCGATCTGTGCGGCCACGGCCACAGACCCGGCACCCGAGGGGTACAAAACATGGCCGAACGGGCACATACGGGGAGAGAAGGCAACACCGTGAACCAGACCCCACAGCCCCCCGCACCCGCGCCCCGCGCCGCCCCTCCCGCCACCGCGTCCTCCGGCGCCCGCGCCGCTCCCGTCATCGACATGGCGGTGCTCGAAGCCCGCCTCGACGAGTCCCTGGACGTCCTGCGCGACACCTACGCGCCCGCCCCCGGCAGCGGCGGCGGCTGGTACCACGAGCTGGCCCGGCCCGAGCCCGGGACGACCGCGACGGCGCTCGGGCTGCTGGCGTTCGTGGAGGCGGGCCGCCCGTTCGAGCACTTCGACGAGGGCCTGGCGTTCCTCGCCGAACGTCAGGCCGCCTCCTCCGACGCGCTGCGCGACGGCGGGTGGGCGACCGGCACGAGCCTCGGCATGCCCGTGGTCGAGGCGACCGGGTGGATCGCCCGGTTCCTCGCCCGCGCCCGCTGCGACCTGCGCGAGGACGCCCCGGACCTGCGGCGCGCGTACCGGTGGCTGCTGCGCAACCAGAACCCCGACGGAGGCTGGGGCTCGCTGTACGGCTCCGCGTCCCGGGTGTGGCAGACGTGCCTGGCGCTGCGCGCGCTCTCCCAGCTCAACCCGTACGACGCGGCGGTGGACCGGGGCGTGGAGTGGCTGACCGCCGACCGGACCGCGTACCGGCCCGCGTGGGGACCGGTGCCGGCGGCCGCGCCGACCGTGACGCACACCGCGTTCGTCCTGGTGACGCTGGCGGAGGCGCGGCCGGGCCTGCGGACCGAGCGGCTGCTCGACGCCTACGACTGGCTGCTCGCCCACCTCGACCCCGACGACGACCACACCTGGATCGAGACCTACGAGGTGTCCCCGCACGGCCTCGGGTCGCGGCCGGTGTGGCGGCTGGCCCTGTGGCACTACGGCCTGCCGATCGCGCTGACGGCGCTGCTGCGGGACCCGCGCGGCCCGCACGGGCCGACGGTCGCCCGCGCGTTCCGGACGCTGGCGCGCGGCGAGGTCACCGATCCCCGCCGCAACGGGCCGCCGGGCGGCGGCCGCACGTCGCTGTGGACGCTGTGGTGGCGGCTGGAGACGCTGATCGCGCTAACCCGTGTCCCGCTCGCCGGAGGCGCGGACGTGCTGCACTGGTTCCCGGACGCGACGGTCGTGCAGCGCGCCCACGCGCGCGAGCGCCCGGTGGCGGCGCTGCTCCCGCACCGCCGGTTCGCCGAGCCGGTGGCGCTGGTGCGGCGGCACTGGTCGAGGCTGGTGCTCGGCTTCGTCTGCGTGTCCAGCGCGTTCGGCGTCGCGCTAGGCGCCTGGGGGTGGCGCGACTTCTGGCTGAGCGTGATCGTGCCGATCGTGCTCGCCAGCGTGGACGAGTCGCTCAAGCGGCGGCGGACGCCGCGCGGCCCGCCCCCGGCGGCCCCCTGACCTGCGCGAGCCGACCCGCGCGGCCTGACCCGCGCGGCCTGACCCGCGCCCTTCGTCTCGGCCGGAGGGGCGTCAGCCCGCGGAGGCCGCGGCGCGGCGGGCCAGCTCCGCCTCGCCGGCCGCGCGCATCGCCGCCACCGGAACGCCGTCGCGCCCGGTCATCAGCTCGACCTGCCGGACGGCCTGGTGCAGCAGCATCTCGAAGCCGCCGACGACCGTGCCGCCCGCGCGCTCCACGGCCGCGGCGAGCGCCGTGGGCCACGGCGCGTACACCACGTCGAACAGCGCGGCGCCGGACGCGGCGACCGGCCCGGCGAACGTGTCGGCGGCCCGTCCCGGCAGGGTCGACACCACCAGCCCGGCGGGCAGGTGGTCGGCGACCCGGTCGAGGGTGACGACCCGCACCGCCAGCCCGCAGCGCTCGCCGACCTCGGCCGCCTCCGAGGCCCGGCCCGGGTCGCGGACCGCGAGGACGGCCTCGTCCAAGCCCAGCTCGGCGAGCGCGGCCAGCGCCGACGCGGCGGTCGCGCCGCCGCCCAGCACCACGGCGGGCCCGGGCGAACCGAGGCCCGCCTCGCCGAGCGCGGTGACGATGCCGTACACGTCGGTGTTGTCGGCGTGCCGGCGCCCGTCCCGGAAGACGAGCGTGTTGGCGCCGCCGACGCGTTCGGCCAGCTCCGACACCGAGTCGGCGAGCTTCAGCGCGACCCGCTTCAGCGGCATGGTCAGCGACAGGCCCGCCCACTCCGGCCCGAGGCCGTCCAGCAGCCGCGCGAGGCCGTCCTCGCCGCACTCGACGGCGTCGTAGCGCCAGCCGTCCAGGCCCATCGCCGCGTACGCCGCCCGGTGCAGCACCGGCGACAGCGAATGCGCGATCGGCGATCCCAGCACGGCGGCGCGCCGCACGTCACCCACCTGCCCGCTCCGATCCGTCACGCGTCAGCCGTTCGGGTGCTTCTTCTGCCACTCGCGGAACTCCTGCTCCAGCCTCTGGCGCTCCGCGTCGGTGCTGGCGAACTTCGTGACCTTGTGGGTGGGGTCGGTGGCCACGAAGTACAGCCAGTCCCCGGGCGCGGGAGCCAGCGCGGCCTCGATCGCGTCCGGGCCGGGGTTGCAGATCGGCCCCGGCGGCAGGCCCTTGTGCTTGTAGGTGTTGTACGGCGAATCGACCTGGAGGTCCCTGTTCCGCACGTCCAGCGTCCGCTTGTTCAGCGCGTACAGGACGGTGGTGTCGAACTGGAGCGCCATGCCGTTCTTCACCCGGTTGTAGATCACCCGGGAGATCTTCGGCAGGTCGCTCGGCTTGCCGCCCTCCGCCTGCGCGAGGCTGGCCAGCGTCAGCAGCTTCAGCGGGCTGAGCCCCGCCTCCTTCGCCTTGCCCTCCAGGTCGGAGCTGCTCGCCTCCTTGTTGAACGCGTCGACCATCTGCTGGACGATCTTCCGCGCCGACCCGTTCGGGTCGAGGTCGTAGCGGCCCGGGTACAGGAAGCCCTCGAGGTTCCCGCCGGCGTACGACGGCAGCCCGAGGCCGTTGGTGTTCTTCGCGACCGCCTGGAAGTCCCGGACGGGGATGCCGGTCTTCTTCGACAGCAGCTGGAAGACCTCGATCGCGCGCTTGCCCTCCGGGATGGAGATCTGGTTCCCGGACCGCGACTTCGGGTCCAGCAGCAGCGCCATCGCCGCCTTCGACGACATCTGGAGGCGCATCTGGTAGAAGCCCGGCTGGATGCTGGAGGCGCGCGACTCGGCGTTGTAGACCTTCACGAACGCGCGGGTGCTCTTCACCACGCGGTGCTCCTGGAGCGTCGTGGCGATCACCGCGCCGCTCGCGCCGTCCTTCACCTGGACCGTGACATTGCCCGTACCGGCACCGGAGTAGTCCGGCGGGTGAAGCCGGTTGTCCAGGATCGCGACGCCGAACACCCCCGCGGTGCCGAACACCGCGACGATGAAGGCCAGCGCGAACAGGAACGCCGCGCGGCCGCTGCGGCGCCGCCGCTTCTGCCGCTTGCGGGCGCGCCGCTGGTCCCGCCGGCTCGGCGGCTCCTGCGGCTGCCCCTCCTCGTACGGATCACCGTACGGATCGGAGAAAAGGTCCAAATCGTTCATGAGCTCCCCCGGACGATCTCGCCTGGGGGGCGCCCGGTCAACCGTTCCCCGTCCAGGGCCGCTTGAAGCAGGACCGCGGCGGCGGCCTGATCGACGACCTTGCGGCGGGCCTGACCGCGCACTCCCCCCGCCCGCAGCCCGCTCTCGGCCGTGACGGTGGTGAGCCGCTCGTCGTACAGCCGGACCGCCTCCGGGGGAAGGCGGTCCGCCAGCCGCGCGGCGAACCTGCGCGCCGACTGCGCCGCCGGGCCTTCGCGGCCCGACAGCGACGTCGGCAGCCCGACGACCACCTCGATCGCCTCGTACTCGGCCACCAGCTCGACGAGCCGGTCGACGTCGCCCCTGCCGCTCTTCACGGTCTCCAGGGGCGTGGCGAGGATCCCGCCCGGATCGCACCGGGCGACGCCGACCCGGACGCTGCCCACGTCCACCCCGAGCCGCACGCCCTGCCTCATCGCCCCGCTCCGCTCTGCGGTGCGGGGCGCTCCACGGGGGACGCCGCGTCCCTCACGGACCTCATGACGCGCCGTCCCTTAATCCGCCCGCGGGGCTCACGCGGCCCCTACGGCTCGTTCGACCGCGGCGAGCGCGTCGTCGATCGCGGCGGGGTTCGCACCGCCGCCCTGCGCGAGGTCGTCCTTGCCGCCTCCGCCGCCGCCGAGCGCCTTGGCCGCGAGGCCGACGAGCGCGCCCGCCTTCAGGCCGCGCCCGCGTGCGCCCTCGGTGACGGCGACGACCACGACGGGGCGGTCCTTCGGGACGCCCGTGACCATCACGACGGCGGGCCTGGCCTGCAGCCGGCCGCGGACGTCCACGGCGAGCTTGCGCAGGTCGTCGGCGCCGGTGCCGTCGGGGGCGCGGTGCCCCACGAACGCGGTGCCGTTCACGTCCTTCGCGCCGTCGGCGAGGGATCCGGCGGCCGCGAGGATCTGCTGCGAGCGCAGCCTCTCCAGCTCCTTCTCCGCCTCGCGGAGGCGGCCGACGACGCCGGAGATGCGCTCGGGCAGCTCCTCCTTGCGCGCCTTCATCTGCTCGGCGAGCTGCGCCACCAGCACGCTCTCGCGGGCCAGGAACCGGAACGCGTCGATGCCGACGAGCGCCTCGACACGGCGGACGCCCGCGCCGATGGACGACTCGCCCAGCACCTTCACCAGGCCGAGCTGCCCGGACCGGGCGACGTGCGTGCCGCCGCACAGCTCGCGGGAGTAGTCGCCGACCTCGACGACCCGGACCTCGTCGCCGTACTTCTCGCCGAACAGCGCGAGCGCGCCCATGGCGCGGGCCTCGTCGATCGAGGTGTGGAACGCCCGCACGTCCAGGTCGCCGATGAGGACCTCGTTGACCTCGTCCTCGACGTCGCGCAGCACGCTCGGCGGGACGGCGCCGGAGGCGGTGAAGTCGAACCGGAACCGGCCGGGCGAGTTCTCCGAGCCGGCCTGCGCGGCGGACTCGCCGAGCGCCCGGCGGAACCCGGCGTGCACGAGGTGGGTCGCGGTGTGCGAGCGGGAGATCGCGGCGCGCCGGGTCAGGTCGATCTCGGCGTGCGCGGAGTCGCCGGCCTGCGCCTCGCCGCTGCGGACCCGGCCGCGGTGCACGATCAGCCCGGCCAGCGGCGACTGCACGTCGTGCACGTCGATGACCGCGCCGTTGCCGAGCCGGATCACGCCCTGGTCGGCGAGCTGGCCGCCGCCCTCGGCGTAGAACGGGGTGCGGTCGAGGACGACCTCGACCTCGGTGCCCTCGCCCGCCGCGGGCGCGTTCGCGCCGTTGACCAGCAGCCCGACGAGCCGGGCGTCGCCGGTGACGTCGTGGTAGCCGATGAAGTCGACCTTGCCGCCCGCGCCGGTGAGCAGCTCGTCGAGCACCGAGACGTCGAGGTTGCCGGTCTTCTTGTCGCGGGCGTCCTGCTTGGCGCGGTCCCGCTGCTCCTTCATCAGCCGGCGGAAGCCGTCCTCGTCGACCTGGAGCCCGGCCTCGGAGGCCATCTCGAGGGTCAGGTCGATCGGGAAGCCGTAGGTGTCGTGCAGCTTGAACGCCTGGTCGCCGGCCAGGGTCCGGCCGCCCGACCGCCGGGTCTCCGCCACCGCGGTGTCGAAGATCGCGGTGCCGGTGCGCAGCGTCTGGAGGAAGGACTCCTCCTCCGCGTCGATGACCGTGTGGATGTTGGCGGCGGTGCGGACCAGCTCGGGGTACTGCTCGCCCATCGCGGCGATCGCGACGGAGGTCAGCTCGTGCATCAGCCCGGCGTCCTGGCCGCCGAGCAGCCGCAGGTTGCGGATCGAGCGGCGCAGGATGCGGCGCAGCACGTAGCCGCGGCCCTCGTTGCCGGGGCGGATGCCGTCGGCGACCATCATCGTCCCGCTGCGGACGTGGTCGGCGATGACCCGCAGCGACACGTCGGCGCGGTGGTCTCGGCCGTAGGTCGCGTCGGTCAGGTTCGCGGCGCGGTCCAGGACCCGCCACAGGGTGTCGGTCTCGTAGATGTTGTCGACGCCCTGCAGGATCGCCGCCATGCGCTCCAGGCCCATGCCGGTGTCGATGTTCTTGGCGGGCAGGTCGCCGAGGATCGGGAAGTCGGTCTTGCTGTTCCCGGGGCCCCGCTCGAACTGCATGAAGACGAGGTTCCACACCTCGAGGTAGCGGTCCTCGTCGGCGACCGGGCCGCCCTCGCGCCCGTACTCGGGGCCGCGGTCGTAGTAGATCTCCGAGCAGGGCCCGCAGGGGCCTGGGACGCCCATCGACCAGAAGTTGTCCTCCATGCCGCGCTTCTGGATGCGGTCGAGGGGGACGCCGACCTTGTTGTGCCACAGGTCGCGGGCCTCGTCGTCGTCGTGGAAGACGGTGACCCAGAGCTTCTCCTCGGGGAAGCCGAACCCGCCGTCCTCGCGGGAGCGGGTCAGCAGCTCCCAGGCGAACGGGATCGCCTGCTCCTTGAAGTAGTCCCCGATCGAGAAGTTGCCCAGCATCTGGAAGAACGTGGCGTGCCGGGTGGTCTTGCCGACCTCGTCGATGTCGGGCGTCCGGACGCACTTCTGCGCGCTGGTCATCCGCTGCGACGGCGGGGTGCGCTGGCCGAGGAAGTACGGCTTGAACGGGACCATGCCGGCGTTCACCAGCAGCAGGGTCGGGTCCTCGGCGACCAGGCTGGCGGAGGGCACCACCGTGTGCCCGCGCTCCTCGAAGAACTTGAGGAAGCGGCGCGCCACCTCTGCCGACTCCATGATCAGTGGCCATCCTTCTCGTCGTCGATGATCGTGTAACGCGCCCGCAGCACCCGGCGGGGCCGCGGCCCCGGGGTCTCGGGCGGAGCCTGGTCCATGCGGACGGCCTCGCGCAGCTCCTCCTCGCGGGCCTGCATCTCGGTACGGACGTCCGCCGCGAAATGCCTCAGCCGCTCGCCGGCGGACTGCCCGGTCGACACCGCCCGCGCCGCGACCCCCTCCGGGGACCAGCTGCGCGCGAACCGCTCGACCCGGCGCTTGACGCGGTGGGTCGCGTAGACGCCCGCGCCCGCGCCGACCGACAGCCAGAAGAGCCTCTTCACCTGCGCCCCTTCCCCGAGGAGCGGGCCGGGAGCTGCGGGCGGCCGGACGCGCCGGACCCACCGGACCGGCCCTCCCCGTCGCGGCTGCTCAGGGCCTTGCGCACCCCGTAGGAGAAGGCGGCCGCCTTCACCAGCGGCCCGCCCACCACCGAGGTCATCACGGTGGTGACGGCCGAGACGTTCTGTGTGACGCCGGCGACCTGCTTGGTGATGACGTCGGTGCGGCCGAGCTGCTCGTTGGCGCGCTTCACCGTCGTCGTCATGTCGTCCAGCAGCGGGGCCGCCTGGTCGCCGAGGTCGCGCACGAGCTTGCTGGCCTCGCCGAGCAGCCGGGCGAGCCGCAGCAGCGTCAGCGCGACGAACGCGACGAGCACAGCCCAGAACACGGCCACGATGAGACCTGCCAGCTGTCCACCAGTGAGCATGAGGGCTTCCGTTCGCTGTCGTTCCGGCCCGGGCCGGGCACGGCCTGACAGACCTTACCGGGCCGGGCGTGGGCCATGGGCGCCGGTCACGGCCGTGCGGCGGCGGACGCCGGCCGTCCGGCCGGCCCGCCGGGGCCGCGCCCGGGGCCGTTTCCGGCAGAGTAGCGGGCCTTCGCCGCCGATGCCGGGAGCACGGCGCCGGAAAGATCGATCTTCATCGGTCCGGGGCGCCGCGCAGCACCGAGCGGATCCGGGTGAGGACCTCGGTGAAGCGGGACTCGGCACCGTGCCGGGTCGGCCGGTAGTACTCGCGGCCGTCCACCGAGTCGGGCGCGTACTGCTGCCGGACGACCCCGCCGGGATGGTCGTGGGCGTACTTGTAGCCCTTCCCGTGCCCGATCTTCGCGGCGCCCTTGTAGTGCGCGTCCCGCAGATGGCCCGGGACGGGCCCCGCCAGGCCCTTGCGGACGTCGCCGAGCGCGCCGTCCACCGCCATGATCACCGCGTTGGACTTGGGCGCGAGGGACAGGTGGATAACCGCCTGCGCGAGGTTGATGCGGGCCTCGGGCAGCCCGACGAACTCCACCGCCTGCGCCGCCGCGACCGCCGTCTGCAGCGCGGTCGGGTCGGCCATGCCGACGTCCTCGCTGGCGTGCACGATGAGGCGGCGCGCGATGAACCGCGGGTCCTCGCCGGCCTCGATCATCCGGGCGAGGTAGTGCAGCGCCGCGTCGACGTCGCTGCCGCGGATGCTCTTGATGAACGCGCTGATCACGTCGTAGTGCTGGTCGCCCTCGCGGTCGTAGCGGACGGCGGCCCGGTCGACGGCCTTCTCCAGCACGTCCGCGTCGATCACCGCGCCGTCGTCGACGACGAGGGCGGCGGCCTCCAGGTAGGTGAGGGTGCGGCGGGCGTCGCCGCCGGCCAGCCGGATCAGGTGGTCCTCGGCGGCGGGGTCGAGGCCGACGGCGCCGTCCAGGCCGCGCTCGTCGGCGAGGGCGCGGCGGATCACCTCGCGCAGGTCGTCCTCGCCGAGCGGCTCCAGGGTGAGCAGCAGCGACCGCGACAGCAGCGGGCTGATCACGGAGAAGAACGGGTTCTCGGTGGTGGCGCCGATGAACGACACCCACCGGTTCTCCACGGCCGGGAGCAGCGCGTCCTGCTGGGCCTTGTTGAAGCGGTGGACCTCGTCGACGAACAGGACGGTCTGTCGCCCGGTCATGCCGAGCTCGCGGCGGGCCAGGTCGATCTCCGCGCGGACCCGCTTCACGCCGTCGCTGACCGCGGAGATCTCCACGAACCGGCGGGAGGTGACGTGGCTCACGACCGTGGCGAGGGTGGTCTTGCCCGTGCCGGGCGGGCCCCACAGCACCAGCGACATCGGGACGTCGCGGTCGACGAGCTGCCGGATCGGGGTGCCGGGGCCGAGCAGGTGGGCCTGGCCGACGACCTCGTCCAGCGCGCGGGGGCGCATCCGCACCGCGAGCGGCTGCCGCCCGGCCTCCGCCGCCGTCGCGGGCGCCGCGGCCGCGCCGCGGTCACGCTCCGGGGAGCGGCCCTCCGCCTCGGCCGCCGGATCGTCGAACAGCCCCTCCGGCTGGCCCGGTTCCGCCCTGCTGGTCACGCTCCGACACTATCTCGCCGCAGCGACGCTCCCGTCCGCTCGGGCGGCCGGTCCGCCAGCGCCGGGACCCTGGACGTCGCCCACAGCGTGACGACGACGATCGTGCAGCCGACGATCCCGTCCGTCCAGTAGTGGTTGGCGGTGACGACCACGATGAGGAACGTGAGGACGGGGTGGAGGGCCAGGATGTAACGCCAGCGGCCCCCGCCGTAGCGGATCGCGCCCCAGGCGACCAGCAGCGCCCACCCGACGTGCAGCGACGGCATGGCCGCGAACTGGTTGGCCATCCCCTCCCCTGGCTTGGAGCTGTAGGAGCTGGGGCCGTACACGTTCATCAGGTCGATGAACCCGTGGCCGGGCAGCATCCGGGGCGGTGCCAGCGGGAAGGCGAAATGCAGCGCCAGGGCCGCGGCCGCCGTGATCGCGATCACGGCGCGGACGCGCGGCCAGCCCTCCCGGTGCCGGAACCACATCCACGCCATGAACAGCAGGATCGCCGGGAAGTGCACGCGGACGTAGTACTCGTTCGCCGCGCGCACCCAGCCGTCCCAGCCGAGCGCCCATTTCTGGAACGCCGCCTCGTCCGGCAGGTGGAGCGTGCGCTCCAGATCCCACAGCCATCGGGCGTGCGCGAACGCGTCGCTCGGGCGGCCGTCGGCGAAATGGCGGCCCAGCTCGTAGGCCCCGATCACCACGCCCATCACCAGGACCTGCAGGGCGGTCGCCGCCGCGAGGCGGCGCCCGGTCAGATCACGTCGCAGAATGGCCTCCGTACCCCCTGATCGCCGCATAGGGTTCGTCCTCCAGCCACCCGCCGCGGTATGCCTGATATGCCAGGAGCGTATCGGTCTCCACCCGGGGACCGGGACGGGGTCGGGAACCCTCCGTCCCGCCGCCGCGTTGTTACCGGCCGGAAGACGGAATCAGGAGCGTGACGGTGTCCGGAACGGCCCACCGCCGGCGCCATGGGCAGGCGGGCCTGCTCGTGGCGCTGTTCGTCGTGGCCGGGCTCGTCTTCAGCTACGGACTCGGGCACGGCCTGCCCGACCGCGTGTGCATCGAGAACGGGATGAGCGTGCCCGCCGAGGTCGCCGCCGCGCTGCACCACGCCCCGGCGAAGCCCGGCGGGCCCGAGGCGGCCGGCCGCGCCCCCACCGGGCAGGCGCCCGCCGTCCACACCGCTCCCGTGCACGGGGTACCAGGACATCCCGGACCCTCCGTGACGTCCCTCAGCGCGCCGCTGAGGCTGCCCCCGCTGGCTCCGGCGGACGCATGCCTGTGCCTGGCCGTGCTCTTCGCCCTGATGCTGCTGGGGCTCGCCACGGGCCGCCGGGCGCTGCTGCGCCTGCCCGCCCGCGGCGGCCGGGCGCCCGCACCGCCGCCCGGCGGCTTCTCCTCGCCCGTTTCCCTGGCGTCCCTCCAGGTTCTCCGGCTGTGACGGACCGGCCGTAAGGCCCACCGGCACCGCCCCGGCGCGCATGCCCGCGCCCGCGCGATGCCGCCATGTCCGTATGCCCGCAGAGCCCCTGAGAGGACCGCTCCGTGTCCAAGACCGCCCGGAACAAGAACGCCCGCAAGAAGAACGCCCTGACGCGACGTGAGGTGCCGTGGGGCGGCATCGCCTTCTTCACCGTGATCGGCGTGATCGCGATCGCCGCCATCGGCTACGCCTTCCTGCAGTCGAGGCCCTCGTCGGCCGACACCGCGTCCATCAAGGGCGTGGTCGTCAAGGACGGCCTGACCCGCAACCACACCAGCGACCCGGTGAAGTACGACGCGAACCCGCCCATGGGCGGCGACCACGACCCCGTCTGGCAGAACTGCGACGGCCGCGTCTACGACCAGCCGCTGCGCAACGAGAACGCCGTCCACTCCCTGGAGCACGGCGCCGTCTGGATCACCTACCGGCCCGGCCTGGCGGCGGCCCAGCTGGACGCGCTCAAGGCCAAGGTCGAGCGCACCGACTACACGTTCCTGAGCCCGTACCCGTCGCTGGACGCGCCGGTGGCGCTCACCGCGTGGGGCCACCAGCTGAAGGTCCAGGACGCCGGGGACGCGCGCGTCGACCGGTTCCTGAGCGCCTACGTCAAGGGCCCGCAGACCCCCGAGCCGGGCGCGGCCTGCGACGGCGCCAAGGACACGCCGTGACCGGCACCGAGAACGACGGCCCCCGGTCCCGGGGCCGCCGCGTCACCATCGCCGTCGCCGCCCTGGTGCTGCTCGCCGCCGCGACGCTGATCGGGACGACGGCCTGGAAGTCCGGCGAGCCGGGCACCGACGGGCCCGAGGCCGGGTTCGCCCGCGACATGAGCGCCCACCACGCGCAGGCCGTGGAGATGTCGTTCATCGTCCGGGACCGGACGTCCGACCCCGCCGTCCGGCTGCTGGCGTACGACATCATCAACACCCAGTCGGCGCAGATCGGCATGATGACGGCCTGGCTCGACCAGTGGGGGCTGCCGAAGACCGATCCGGCGGGCCCGATGCGCTGGATGTCCGGCCACGCCGGGATGGCCATGCCGCGGGCCACCGCGCCCGGCGCCGCCCGCATGCCGGGGATGGCCACCGACGCGCAGCTCGCCGAGCTCCGCAAGGCGTCCGGCAAGGACGCCGAGGTGCGGTTCCTCCGGCTGATGATCGCGCACCACCGCGGCGGCGTGGACATGGCCCGCGCCGTCCTCGACCGGACCGGCCGCGACCAGGTGCGGCGGCTGGCGCGGACGATGGTCGCCGGGCAGCTCTCGGAGATCACGCAGATGAACGCGATGCTCCGGGAGCGCGGCGCGGCACCCGCCTGACGGTCCGGCGGGCGGTGCGGCCGCGCCGCCCGCCGGGCCGTCCCGCGCCGCGTCCGGACGAGCTTCGCGATAGCGCTTGACACCGGGGTCCGATCGCGGGTCACTGACCACCATGGCTCACAACCTCAGCGGTTACCACCGGGCACTGGACCTGTTCGAAGGTCTGCTGGCCGGCGTCCCCGGGGACGGCTGGGACGCCCCCTCGCCCTGCGACGGCTGGACGGCGCGGGACGTCGCCGGGCACGTCACCGGCGGGCAGTACCTGATCCGGTCGCTGGCGACCGGGGAGCCCGCGCCGGACGTCAGCACCGACCCGGCGCGCTTCGTGCCCGGGGACGTGATGGCGGCGTGGCGGGAGGCCCGCAAGGAGGCCGCCGCCGCGCTGACCCCGGAGGGGCTGAGCCGCCCGGTCCCGGTCGGCGCGCTCGGGCGGCTGCCGCTGGGCGACTACCTGCAGGGCTACATCCTGGAGCCGCTGGTGCACGCCTGGGACCTGGCCCGCGCCACGGGCCAGCCGTCCCGGCTGGACCCGGACCTGGTGCACCACGCGTTCGCGACCGCGCACATGATCGCCGCCGACCTGCGCACGGCCGGCCGCCTGGCGCCGCAGCTCCCCGCCCCCCAGGGCGCCGACGAACAGACCCGCCTCCTGGCCTTCCTCGGCCGCCCGGTCACCCCCTGACGCCAGCCCGGGAACCCGGTTCGACCCCAGACGGCAAAGCCGGCTGGAAACCCCTCTGGAAGGCCGAACCTCAGCCCCGGCCACGGGCAGGCCCGCGGAGCGAGCGCCCCCCGTCGCCGCCGGGCAGCCCCACGGTTTACGGGGAGTTTCTCGCCGAGCGCTAGGCGGGCCGGACAACTCCCCACAAC
>NZ_JBEPCJ010000117.1:0-27063 GCF_040299565.1 Spirillospora sp. NPDC000708 | reverse complement strand
GCGCCCGGCGGCGCCGCGGGCGGAGCACCGCACCCACACCCCAGGGGAGTCGAGCATGCCCAGAAGCAGGACACGAGGCGGGCCCCGCGCGGGCACCGACGACGCCGGAGCCGGCCCCCCGGTCCCGCCGGCCGTCGCCCGCGGCCGCGCCGCCCGCGCCGGCGTCGGCGCGATCTTCTTCTCGAACGGAGCCGCCTTCGCCACCTGGGCCTCGCGGGTGCCCGACGTCCGGGACGCGCTGGACCTCACCCCCGGCGGCCTGTCGGTGGCGCTCACCGGGCTGGCCGCCGGGGCCTTAGCCGGGCTGCCGCTGGCCGGCCTGCTGGTCGCCCGGATCGGCAGCCGGCGCATCCTCGCCGGGGCCGGCATCTACCTCGGCGCGCTCCCGCTCGTCGGGCTGGCGCCGCAACTGCTGTGCCTGACCGGCGCGCTCACCTTCTTCGCCATCACCAACAGCTGCGTGGACGTCGCCATGAACACCCAGGGCGCGCTGGCCGAGCGGCTCAGCGCCCGCCCCCTCATGGGCGGGTTCCACGCGAGGTTCAGCCTCGGCGGCGTCACCGGCGCGGCGGCCGGCGGGCTGGCCGTGCACTCCGGGCTGAGCCCGGAGACGCACTTCATGCTGGCCGCCGTGCTGCTGACCACCCTCTGCCTCGTCGCGACCGCGTTCCTGCCGCCCGACCCGCCGGGGTCGGACAGACCCGGGCTCGCGCTCGTCCGCCCCGGTCGCGGCGTGTGGACGCCCGGCCTCGTCGCCTTCTGCGCCCTGATGGGGGAGGGCACCGTGAACGACTGGGGGTCGATCTACCTGCGCGACGTCGCCGGAGCGCCGACCTGGCTCGCCGCCGCCGGGTTCGCGGTGTTCTCGGCCGGGATGGTGACCGGCCGGCTCGTCGCCGACCGGATCCGCGCCGGCACCGGCTCGCACCGGTACCTGTTCGGCTGCGCGGCCCTCGCCGCGTCCGGCGCCGTCCTCGCCCTCGCCCTCCCGTTCACCTGGACGAGCCTGGCCGGGTACGCGCTGATCGGGCTCGGGCTCGCCGCCGTCGTCCCCGTCACCTACAGCCACCTGGCGCGGCGGACGCCCGGATCGCCCGGGCCCGCCATCGCCGCCGCGTCCACCATCGGCTACGTCGGGTTCCTGGCCGGGCCGCCGATCATCGGGGCGCTCAACCACGCCGCCGGGCTGCACGCGGTGATGGTGGTCTTCCTCGTCCTGATGATCATCGTGGTCGCCCTCGCGCCGCGCCTGCGCGACGAGCTCGCCGAGTAGCCGGCTCCGTAGAGTGGGCAGCGCCTCGTCCCCGACCGAAAGGCGTGCGCCATGTCCCTGGCCGTCTGCGTGTTCTGCTCCTCCAGCACCAAGATCGACCGGCGGTACGTCGACCTCGCCGCCGAGGTCGGGGACGAGCTGGCCCGGCGCGGGCACAGCCTGGTGAGCGGCGGCGGCCGGGTGTCCTGCATGGGCGCCGTCGCCCGCGCCGCCCGGGCCGGCGGCGCCCGCACCGTCGGGGTGATCCCCGAGGGGCTGGTCAGCGTCGAGCTCTCCGACGACGACAGCGACGAGCTGATCGTCACGCCCGACATGCGGACCCGCAAGGGCGAGATGGACAGGCGCAGCGACGCCTTCCTGGTGCTGCCCGGCGGCATCGGCACCCTGGAGGAGCTGTTCGAGATCTGGACCGCCCGGACGCTCGGCATGCACGACAAGGCCGTGGTGATCCTCGACCCGACCGGCGTGTACGAGCCGCTCCGCGAGCTGATGAAGGGCCTCACCGAGCAGGGGTTCGCCCGCCCGAAGATCTGGGACGCGATCGGCTGGTCGTCCTCCGTGCCGGAGGCGTTCGACCTGCTGGAACGCTCCCAGCCGAAGATCGGGATGAGCTTCGAGGACTACGCCGAGGCCGAGCTCTGACCCGCCCGCCCGCGCGTCCCCCACGGCAGCGTGGGGGACGCTTTCGGCGCGGCGGACGCCGGAAAAGACCAAGATTGTCCTGGGGGTTTGCCATCCGGCAGGTGATCGTTCACCCCCGGTTCAGCACCGGCCGCGACGCTCCTGCGTGATCCCCTCACGTTGAAGGAGACCGCACCATGTCCGTGACCCGTCGCGGTGTCATGAAGGGCGGCGCCGCCGGCGCGCTGTCCATCGCCCTGGCCGGAAGCCTCGACTCCGTCTTCCAGACCTCCGCGGGCGCCGATACCGGAGAGGCCTACGGCTACGGCCCCCTGATCCCCGACCCCAAGGGCGTCCTCGACCTGCCCAAGGGCTTCTCCTACAAGACCTTGTCGACGGAGGGCGACCCGATCTCCGACGGCGTCGTCGTCCCCGGCCACCACGACGGCACGGCCACCTTCCCGGGCAGCAGGCCCGGCCGGACCCGGCTCGTCCGCAACCACGAGCAGAGCAACAACGGCACCCGCGCCGTCGCGCCCGCCGCCCTCACCTACGACCCGGCGGCCAACGGCGGCACCACCACGCTGGAGGTCGACAAGGACGGCGACCTGCTGTCGCAGTACGTCAGCCTCGCCGGGACGTCCACCAACTGCGCGGGCGGCCGCACCCCCTGGGGCACCTGGCTGACCTGCGAGGAGACCGAGGGCTTCACCGGCCAGACCAAGAGCCACGGCTGGGTCTTCGAGGTCGACCCGCACGGGCGGCGGACCGAGCCCGTCCCGCTGACGGGGCTGGGCCGGTTCGCCCACGAGGCCGTCGCCGTCGACCCCGACACCCTCACCGCGTACCTCACCGAGGACGCGCACGGTCCGTTCGGCCTGTTCTACCGGTTCCGCCCGCGCGCGCACCGCGGCGACTACCACGCCTACTTGCAGGGCGGACGGCTGGAGGCGATGAACGTCCGGGACGTCCCGGACCTGTCGGTCGTCCAGGAGCCCGGCACCAAGCTGCACTGCCGCTGGGTGGCCGTGCCGGACCCGTCGGCGAAGACCGAGTCGACCCGCATGCAGCTCGACGACGTCACCCGCAGCCAGAAGCTGGAAGGCGCCTGGTGGGGCCACGGCAAGGCGTACTTCGTCTGCTCCTACTCCCACAAGGCCGACGGCGGCGCCGCCGAGCACGCCGGCCAGGTCTGGACCTACGACCCGCGCAAGAACGAGATCGAGCTGCAGCTGGTGTTCAAGCCGGGCGGCAGGTTCGACGGCCCGGACAACATCACCGTCTCCCCGTACGGCGGCGGCGTGATGCTGGCCGAGGACGGCGACGGCGACCAGCACCTCGTCGGCACCACCAAGGCCGGCAAGCCGTTCGCGATGGCCCGCAACGCCCTCAACGGCAGCGAGTTCACCGGCGTCACGTTCTCCCCGGACGGCAGGATCCTCTTCGCCAACCGGCAGGAGGGCCCCGGCGTCACCTTCGCGATCACCGGTCCCTGGCACAAGCTCCGCGCCTGAGCCGGCGGGGCTGCGGCGGCCTGGGCGAGGCCGCGGCGGATCAGGCGGGGCCGCCGCGGGCTAGGCGAGGCCGCGGCGGGCGACCGCCGGGGGGCGGGTGCCGCGGATCGCGGCGACCATGTCGAGGACCTGGCGCACCCCGTCCGCCTGCGACGGCGGCACCCGGAACACGCTCGCCCCCAGCCACGCGTAGACGGACGCGGCGGCCATCAGCCCGGGATCGGGCTCCGCCGCGTCCGACTCCAGCGCCACCATGACGGCGCCGGACGGCCCGGCCCGCTCGACCAGCTCGCTCACCCGGGCCGCCGGGGGCGCCGTGCCCGCGTCCACGGTCCCGTCCGGCGCCCGCTCCGGCCCCGTCAGGATCAGGCCGTCGCGCGACCCGGCGCGCTCCTCGTGCAACCCCATGCGCCCAAGCGTGGCACGATCAGGGGTGCGGAGTCGTGAGGAGATCGGAGCGAGATGTTGGTCGTGGTCTTCGTGCTGGCGGGCCTGGCCGTGCTGGGCTCCGTCGTCGTCCTCGCGATGGGCCGGGGCGGCGAGCTGACCGAGACCCATCCCGACCATCCGCCGCTGCCGCTCGGCGACGGCCGGTACGTCACGCCCCGGACGGTCCTCTCGCTCCGGCTGCCCCGCGCGTTCTGGGGCTACCAGGCGCCCGTGGCGGACCAGGCGTTCCGCGACCTCGCCCGCGCCCTCGCCGAGCGCGACGCCCGCGTGGCCGACCTGGAGCGGCAGGTCGACGACCTGCGCCGCGGCGCGACGGTGGCGCCCGAGCCGGAGCGGATCGGCGCGCTGCACGGCCTGCAGGACCCGCACTTCCCCGAGCAGGAGGCCCCGCCGATCCGGCTGCGCGAGGACGGCGAGCCGCAGGACGAGGGGGACGACGACCCGGAATCGGGCAAGGACGGGCCATGGGACATTCCGTGAGCGAGGTCGCCGTCCACGCCGAGGCGCTCTCCGACGCACCGCCGAAGCGGGTCTTCGAGGTCCTCACCGACTGGCCGAGGCACGCCGACTGGATGCCGTTCACCCGCGCCGAGGGCGGCCGCGAGGTCGGCGCCGAGCTGAGGGCGTGGACGGGCGTCGGCCCCGTCGGCTTCCTCGACACCATGGTCATCACCGGCTGGCGGGCCGGGCGGCTCGTCGCCGTCCGGCACACCGGGCGGCTCGTGCGCGGGGAGGCCCGGTTCGAGGTGCTCCCGTACGGGAAGGGCAGCCGCGTCGTGTGGGCGGAACGCGTCGACCTGCCGCTCGGTGTCCTCGGACGGGCCGGATGGCTGGTCCTCGGCCCCGTCGTGAAGGCGTTCATGCGCCTCGGGCTGCGGCGGCTCGCCGCGCTGGCGGCCGGCCCGTCCTGACCCGGCCTTCCCCGACCCGTGCCGTTCTGTCCGAGGCATGAGGTAGAACGGGCCGGTGAGCACCGCTATCCGAGGCGAGGACGGGCTGTCCCGCTGCCCGTGGGGGCTGTCGGCCCCCGACTACATCGCCTACCACGACGAGGAGTGGGGCCGTCCCGTCCGCGACGACCAGGGCCTTTACGAGCGGCTGTGCCTGGAGGCGTTCCAGTCGGGGCTGTCCTGGCTGACGATCCTGCGCAAGCGGGAGGGGTTCCGCGCGGCGTTCTGCGGCTTCGATCCCGAGAGGGTCGCCGCGTTCGGGCCGGACGACGTCGCGCGGCTGATGGCCGACGCGTCGATCGTCCGCAACCGCGCGAAGATCGACGCGGCGATCGCGAACGCGCGCGCCGCGCTCGACCTGCCCGGCGGCCTCGCCGCCACGGCCTGGCGCTTCGCCGACCCCGACGCCCCCGCGTACGCCGACACGTCCGACGTCCCCGCCTCCACCGACGGCTCGAAGGCCCTCGCCAAGGAGCTGAAGAAGCACGGCTTCCGGTTCGTCGGCCCCACCACCGCGTACGCCCTCATGCAGGCGTGCGGCCTCGTCGACGACCACCTGACGGGGTGCCATCGACGAGGCGCGTACACCTGACGGTCACTCGGCCTTGGCGGCCTCCAGGACGGGGATCGCGGAGGCCCGGCGGGCGGGGAGGGCCGAGGTGGCGAGGGTGACGGCGGCGGCGCCGGCGGCGACCAGGACGAACAGCCACCAGGGCGGGTCCGGGGTGAGGAACGAGCTGCCGGTCCCGGCGTGCAGGACGGCGACCGTGCCGACGGCGGCGCCGATGCCGAGGAGGCCGCCGAGCAGGACGACCGTGGCGGCCTCCCAGCGGACGATCGCCCGGATCTGCGTCACCGTCGCGCCGACGGCGCCGAGCAGGCCGAACTCGCGGGTCCGTTCGGCGACGCTCATCGAGACGGTGGTGGCCATCCCGAACAGCGACAGGACCAGCGACATCCCGATGAACCCGTAGATGACGCTCATGCCCTTGGTCATCGAGCCCGCGGCCCGCTCGACGTAGGCGTGCCGGTCCATGACCTCGACGCCGGGCAGGCCCGCGACCGCGCGCGACAGCGCGTCCGCCGACCCGCCGCTGACCAGGATCGCCTGGGCGGCGGCATCGGGGTCGAGGCGGTCCATGGTGGACGGTGCGACGAGCGCGCCGTCGGCGAACAGGTGGGACGGGTCGTGGTAGGCGCCCGCGACGGTGAGCGGGACGCGGCCCCGCGCGCCCGCGACCACGATCCGCTGGCCCTTGTGCAGGCCCTTCGCCTTCATGATCGCGGAGGTGAGCCCGATCCGCCCGTCCGGCAGGGCCGGCAGGTGCCCGCCGAGCCGGAGCACGGACGGCAGCGCGCCCTGGTCCACGCCGGTCACGGCGATGTAGAGCGAGTCGCTGTCGCCGTCGTGCGACTTCGGCTGGGGCGAGACGAGCTTGACCTGGGAGGCGGTGAGGGCGGCGGCGTGCGCGACGCCCGGGACGGCGGCGGCCTTCGCGGCGAGGTCGCGGGGCAGCGGCGCCGGTCCGTCGGCGGTCTTCCCGGTCGCGGCGATGGCGTGGTCGGCCCGCATCACCTGCCGTCCGGCCTCGTCGAAGCGGCCGTTCGCCGACATCACGATCATCGCGGTGGCGCCGACGAGGGCGACGCCGAGCATCAGCGACGAGGCGGCGGACGAGACGCGGCGCGGGCTGCGGGTGATCGTGGCGCGGGCGAGCCGTCCGGCCTCACCGCTGACGGCCATCCCGATCCGCCCGACCAGGCCGCCGAGGGGGCCGACGAAGAACGGCCCGAGCACGGCGAGGGCCGCGACGGTCGTCATGCAGCCCATCAGGATCAGCACCGCGATCCCGACGGTGCGGTCGGGTCCGGGCGGCTCCTCGGCGCGGATCGCCCAGACGGGGCCGAAGAACATCCACGCGCAGGCGAAGACCGCGAAGGCGCCGGCGAGGCGGGGCCAGCGGCGGCCGGTCGTGTCGGCGCTCGCCGCCCTGAGCGCCTGCATAGGGGAGATGCGCGCCGCCTTCCGGGCGGCCCGCCACGCGGCGAGCTGGGTGACGAGGATCCCGACGGCGGCCGGGACGGCGAGGGCGATCCAGCCGTACTGCGCGTCGGCGGCGGTGATGTCGAAGCCGTCCTGCGCGAACAGCCTGGTCAGCAGCTCGGAGACGGCGTAGCCGAGCAGGACGCCGCCGGCCGACGCGACGACGCCGAGGACGAGCGCCTCCAGCCGGATCAGCCGCTTGATCTGCCGCGGGGTGGCGCCGATCGCGCCGAGCAGCGCGAGCCGCCGGGTCCGCTGCCGGACGAGGGTGCCGAAGGTGTTGGACACCACGAACAGGCCGACGAACACCGCGACGGACGACAGCATCCCGATGGCGCCGCCGACGGACGCGCCGGCGCCCTGCAGGTCGGCGGACTGCGCGTGCCGGACGCCGCTCGCCGTCCGGACGGTCGCGGCGGAGCCGAACGCGCGGGTCAGCTCGCCGCGCAGCTTCGCGGGCGGCACGCCGGGGGCGGCCTTCACCCAGGCGGACTGCCAGGTCCCGGCGGGCAGCCCGGCGACCTGCTGGACCGTCGCGGGCGGCGCGAGGAGCAGGTCGCCGCTCGCGACGGCGCTGTGCCCCTGCACGGTGACGATGCCGACGACCTTCATCGTGAGGGCCTGCTTCGGCGTCATGACGGTCATCGTGTCGCCGGTGCCCAGCTTCCCGGCGCGGGCGGCGTGCCGGGTGACGGCGACCTCGCCGCCGGCGGCGGGCGCGCGCCCGGACTCCAGGTGGTACGGGTTGAGCGCGGCCTCGGACGTCCACGGCCGCAGCAGGGTCCGCGCCCCGGCCGGCGGCATGATCGTCTTGTGGCCGGCGCCGCTCGCGGTCACCGGGACGGACGCGTCCCCCGCCACGGCGGCGACGCCGGGCCGTCTCGCGACCCGCGCGAGCGCGACCCGGCCGTCCGGGACCGCGTACGGGTCGTCGGGGTCGACCGAGCCGCCCTGGACGAGCACGTCGGCGCGCGCGTACTCGCTCGCGTCGCTGCCGGAGACGGCCTCCTGCGCGCGCAGCGTGAACTGCAGCGAGCCCGCGATCAGACCGATGGAGAACAGCGCCGCGAGCATCGTGGCGGCCAGCCGCAGCCAGCCCTCGGCGAACGAGCGCCGCGCGATGAGCCACATGGGGATCAGCCGCCCATCCGGCGCATCACGGCGTGCACCTGGTCGATGGTCGGCCCGGCGAGCTCGTGGACGATCACGCCGTCGGCGAGGAACAGCACCCGGTCGGCGTGCGCGGCGGCGGCCGGGTCGTGCGTCACCATGACCACGGTCTGGCCGTAGGAGTCCACCGCCGAGCGCAGGAACCCCAGCACCTCGGCGCCGGAGCGCGAGTCGAGGTTGCCCGTCGGCTCGTCGGCGAACAGCACCTCCGGCCGGGTCAGCAGCGCCCGCGCGACCGCGACGCGCTGCTGCTGCCCGCCGGACAGCTCGCTCGGCCGGTGCCCGAGGCGCTCGCGCAGGCCCAGCGCGTCCACGACCGTGTCGAACCACCGCCGGTCCGTGCGGCGGTTCCCGAGCCGCCCGGTCAGCCGGATGTTCTCCTCCGCCGTCAGCATCGGCAGCAGGTTGAACGACTGGAACACGAACCCGAGCCGGTCGCGGCGCAGCTTGGTCAGCCGCGTGCGGGACAGCCCGGTGATCTCCACGCCGCCGATCAGCACCGAGCCGGACGTCACCGTGTCCAGCCCGGCCAGGCAGTGCAGGAAGGTCGACTTGCCGGAGCCGGAAGGCCCCATGATCGCGGTGAACTGCCCGCGCGCGAACGAGGCCGAGACGCCGCGCAGTGCGGTCACCGCGCCGTCGCCCGTCCCGTACGACTTGACCAGGCCGGACGCGACGGCGACGTGATCGCGGACCTGTCCCGCGGGCGGTGCGGCGGATGCTTGTGTCATGCCCTCAAGCCAACCGCCGCGGGCCCTCCGGCACATTGGCGCGCGCTCCAGAAACGGGGGTGGGGCTGTCCCCACCCCGCGCGCGCGTGGAGCCCCTAACGGCCCTCGAAGGCGGGCTTCTGCTTCTTCAGGAACGCCTCGGTCGCGTTCTGGTGGTCGGACGTCGCCGCGCACTCGTCCTGCAGCACGGCCTCGCGCTCCAGCGCGGACGCCAGGTCGTGCGTCGCCGCGTGGTCGAGCGCCTGCTTCACCGCCGCGTACGCCACGGTCGGGCCCGCCGCGAGGCGCCGCGCCAGCTCCACCGAGGCGGGAGCCAGCTCGTCCGCCGGGACGACCCGGTTGACCAGGCCGAGCTCCAGCGCCTCGGGCGCCTTCAGCGGGTCGCCGAGCAGCAGCAGCTCCGCCGCCTTCGACCGGCCGACCAGCCGCTGCAACGTCCACGACATGCCGCTGTCGGGCGCCAGGCCGATGCCGGTGAAGGCCGTCGCGAACCGCGCCGTGTCCGCGGCCACCGCGAGGTCGCAGGCGAACGCCAGCGCCGCGCCCGCGCCCGCCGCCACCCCGTTCACCGCCGCGACGACCGGCTTCGCCATCCCCGCGATCGCCAGCACGATCGGGTTGTAGTGCTTGGTCACGGTGCCGTCGAGCCCCCTGCCGGCCGCCAGGTTGTCGGCGTGCTCGCGCAGGTCCTGACCGGCGCAGAAGGCCCGTCCCGCGCCGGTGAGGATGACCGCGCGGGCCGACGCGTCCGCCGAGGCGCGCCGGACCGTCTCCAGCAGCGCGCCCTTCATCTCCGCCGTCAGCGAGTTCATCGCGTCCGGACGGTTCAGTGTGATAGTTCCCACACCGTCGGTCACGTCGTACAGCACGGTCTCGGACATGCGGCACCCTCCCGGTCCTCGGTAGATCTTCCCCGGCAACCATCGACGAACCGGGGCGCGGCGGGCAAGTGCCGTTCCGTTCCCGTGCACCCGGCGTGACCGTCCGGTGGGCTTCGGGCCGCTTCTTCCGCCTCGCTCCCGGTGACCGGGGCGATGCCGGTAGATCAGCGCCGGAGTGCCCCGTACGCCTGCAGTCTTCCGATCTGGAGGCTGATCGTTACCACTTCGCGCCCAGGAGACGAGATAATGGACCACTACTGATGACGCGGATGCGACAGGCGGCCACGCGGCCAACGGTGCCCGGAGGCTCCAAACGGCCCCAAGCGGGGCCTTTAGGCAGGAAGGGGATGCACGCATGGCGGCGATGAAGCCGCGGACGGGAGACGGTCCGCTCGAAGTGACCAAGGAGGGGCGCGGAATCGTCATGCGGGTCCCGCTCGAAGGCGGCGGCCGCCTTGTGGTCGAGCTCTCCGCCGACGAGGCCAAGGAGCTCGGCGAGGCCCTCAAGGGCGTCGTGGGCTGACGGCTCCGCCGTTCCCGGCTCTCCGGCGAAGGTCCCGGCGTGCTCGCCGGGACCGTCGCCGTTCCCGTACACCGCACATCCGGTAAAAGCTCAGCTCAGGGGGGATCCGTCGCCATGCCCATCGAGACCCGCATCCACGGCGCCGGCGGCACCGTGACCGGCACCGCGGTCGACCTCGAGGCGGAGGCGGTGGCGGTCCCCGTCCGCTCCGGCCCGGTCGCCCCGGACGCCGAGGTCGCGAAGTCCCTGCCGTTCACCCTGGACGAGCTGCTGGCGCTGCACGGCGCCAAGGGCGAGGCGGGCGAGATCGTCGCCGCGCCCGTCCAGGTCGGCGGCAAGGTCCGCGAGCTGCTGCTGTACGGGGTGGGCGAGGCGGCCCCCGCGGAGCTGCGCAAGGCCGGCGCGGCCCTCGCGCGGCGCGGCCGCGGCCGCACGGCCCTCGTCGCGGGGGTCCCCTCCGGCGACCTCGCCGCCTTCGTCGAGGGCGCCCTGCTCGCCTCCTACGAGTTCCGGATCGGCGCCGCCGCGCCCAAGGGCCCGCTCGGCACCCTCGCCGTGCTGACCGAGGCCGGCCCCGACGCGGACGCGCCCGCGATCGAGCGCGGCACCGCGCGGGCCCGCGCCACCGCCCTCGCCCGCGACCTCACCAACACCCCGTCCGGCGAGAAGGACCCGTCCTGGCTCGCCGCCCGCGCCGAGGAGGTCGCCCGCGAGGCGGGCCTCACCGTCCGGGTCCGGGACGAGAAGGAGCTGGTCGAGGGCGGGTTCGGCGGCCTGCTGGCGGTGGGCTCCGGCTCCGTCCGCCCGCCGCGCCTGATCGAGCTGTCCTACACCCCCGACGGGACGCCCGACCGGCACGTCGTGCTCGTCGGCAAGGGGATCACGTTCGACAGCGGCGGCCTGTCGCTCAAGCCGAACGACGGCATGAAGACCATGAAGACCGACATGGCGGGCGGCGGCGTGGTCATCGCCGTGATGAGCGCGCTGCGCGGCCTCGGCGTCCGCGCCCGCGTCACCGGCCTGGTCGCCGCCGCGGAGAACATGCCGTCCGGCGGCTCCATGCGGCCCGGCGACGTCATCGCCCACTACGGCGGCAAGACCTCCGAGGTGCTGAACACCGACGCCGAGGGGCGGCTCGTCCTCGCCGACGCCCTCGCCTACGCCGACGCCGAGCTCGACCCCGACGCGGTCGTGGACGTCGCGACCCTCACCGGCGCCGCCAAGGTCGCGCTGGGACTGCGGCACGGCGCGCTGTTCAGCAACGACGACGCCCTCGCCGAGGCCCTGACGGCGGCCGGGGCCGCGGCGGGCGAGCCGCTGTGGCGGCTGCCGCTCGTCGACGACTACCGCGAGGCGATCGAGTCGGACGTCGCCGACGTCAGCAACATGGGCCGCGGCGGCTTCAACGGCGGCGCGATCGCGGCGGCGCTGTTCCTGCGCGAGTTCGTCGGCGACCGCACCTGGGCCCACCTGGACATCGCCGGCCCGGGCCGCGCCACCTCCGACGACGCCGAGATCACCCGCGGCGCCACCGGCTACGGCACCCGCCTCCTCCTCGACTGGCTCACCGCCTGACCCGAGCCGGCGGGCGGCGCGGCGCCGTCCCGGGGCCGCGCGTCAGCGGGTGCGGCGGTCGATGACGGGCACGCGGCGGCGCCGCCGGGCCTCCTTGACGATCTTGGGGAGGGCCGCGTCCCAGCCGGGGCCGACCGCGAAGCACCACGGCACCGCCGCCGCCGTCGCCGGGACGTCCCGCATCGTCAGCGCCACCAGGACGGGCCGGTCGGACGTGCGTGCCATCTCCGCCAGCTCCTGCGTCGGCAGGAACACCACATAGTCCTGCTCGCCGCGGCGGGTGCCGGGGACGCCCCGGCGCAGCGCCGTGATCGCCGCCACCTCGTCCCAGGGCAGCAGCCGCCCGGCCCGGCGCGGCAGCGGCCAGCGCGCCGGCCGCCGCACCCCCGAGGCGTCCAGCTCCAGGACGGGACGGCGCGCGACCAGCCCGCCGAGCGACACGGCCAGGCCCGCGCCGAACAGCAGGAAGCCCGCGACGCCGATGACCATGAACGTGATGCTGCCGACGCCCGCGCCGCGGATCACGCCGCCCGTGACGAACCCGATCGACGCCACGAACAGGATCAGGAACGCGGCGAGCCGCCAGACCGCCCGCCACGTCACGCGGTCGCGGACCGCGAACACCTCGCCGGGCACGTCCCGCCCCGCGTCCGCCGGCCCCTCAGCGGCGTCGGCTTCGTCCGCCTGGCGTTCCACTCCGGTCACCGGTCGCTTCCCTTCTGGGGGGACGACCCCCCAGACCCCCCGGAAAGGCCGACTGACCGGCGACCTCCGTTCCGCTGGCGCTCCACTCCGGTCACCGGTCAGTCGCGCTTCACCGCGCACAGCAGGCCGTCGCCCACCGGGACCAGCAGGGGGACGAGCCGCTCGTCCTCGCGGACCGCCCGGTGCACCTCGCGGATCGCCTCGGTCTCGGGGTCGCGGGCGTCCGGGTCGGCGACGCGGTGCTGCCACAGCGCGTTGTCGAACGCGACGACGCCGCCCGGCCGCAGCAGCCGCAGCGCCGCCGACAGGTACTCCGGGTACTCGTACTTCGCCGCGTCGCAGAAGACCATGTCGTAGGCGCCGTCGGTGAGCCGCGGCAGCACCTCCAGCGCCGGACCGATGATCATCCGGGTGCGGAACGCGGACAGGCCCGCCTCGCGGTAGGCGAGCTTCGCCAGCCGCTGGTGCTCGGGCTCGATGTCGACGCTGGTCAGCACCGCGTCCTTCGGCATCCCCCGCATCAGGTACACGCCGGACACCCCGCAGCCCGAGCCGACCTCCACGACCGTCCGGGCGCCCAGCAGGGACGCCAGGAAGCGCAGCGCGGCGCCGCCCGCCGGGCCGATCGGGGTCGCGCCGATCTCGTGGCCGCGCCGCCGGGCCTCCAGCAGTGGCTCGTCTTCGGGGAGGTAATCCTCCACGTAGGCCAGGGTGGCCTGAATGGCGTCGATGGCTGCCTCCTCGCGGGACCCCCGCCTGGCTCATGCTGGAAAGACCATATCGCTGACCGGGAACCATCCGGAGTTCCAGCGCGTTGCAGCAGACGTAAGCACCCGCCGTCCGGTGGGTGGAACCACGAGCACCGAACCGGTCCAGAACCGCCCCAGCCCAGGCGAGACCGTGCCGTTCCAAGGCGAAGAGTCTTGGCTCACCAGAGAGGAACAGCCCGGCACCATGGGAGTCGCAGCACTGAGTTTTAGAGGCGCTGTGGGGGTCGGCCCCAGGCAGGGGCTGGGAAACGCCGCGCGTGAGAACGCCCCCGAGGCCGAATGGGCGCCGCCGTCATGGGACGAGGTCGTCCGCGAGCACTCCGCGCGCGTGTACCGGCTCGCCTACCGGCTCACCGGCAACCAGCACGACGCGGAGGACCTCACGCAGGAGGTCTTCGTCCGCGTGTTCCGCTCGCTGTCGAACTACACGCCCGGCACGTTCGAGGGCTGGCTGCACCGGATCACCACGAACCTGTTCCTCGACATGGCGCGGCGCCGCCAGCGCATCCGCTTCGAGGGACTCGCCGACGACGCCGCCGAGCGGCTGCAGGGCCGCGAGCCCACGCCCGCTCAGGCGTTCGACGACACCAACTTCGACGCCGACGTGCAGGCGGCGCTGGACGCGCTGGCCCCCGAGTACCGCGCGGCCGTCGTGCTGTGCGACATCGAGGGCCTGTCCTACGAGGAGATCTCCGCCACGCTGGGCGTCAAGCTCGGCACCGTGCGGAGCCGCATCCACCGGGGGCGGGCGCAGCTGCGGGCCGCGCTGGAGCACCGGGCACCGACCCGGCGCCGTCCCGGGACGCGCAACGACTGGCAGGCCACCGAGGCCGTCGCAGAGGCCGCCGCGGTGGGGGAGCGGGCCGATGCGGCGATCTCCGGCACCGGTAGCGTGCGGGCAGCCGACGGCGCCGACCCGAGCACGGCCGGCGACGTCCGGCCGCAGCCGGAGGGCGTGTAGCGACCGCGCGCGTGGCAGCGGGGCCGCGCGCGGAGGAGAACGGAACGAACAGGGGCGTCATGACCAGGCGTAGCAAGGGCATCCATCCGGGGGCCGCCGGGGGGCGCGGGGGGTCGTCCCTGCGTGAGGAGGCCGTGTGAGCTGCCTTGGTGAGCGCCTGACCGCTCTGATCGACGACGAGCTGGACCCCGCCGACCGCGACCGCGCCCTCGCCCACCTGGCCGGCTGCGCCGCCTGCCGGGCCGAGGCCGACGAGCTGCGCCGCGTCAAGGGCCGGCTGCGCGGGCTGAGCGCGATCCCCGCCTCCGACGGCGCCGACGACCTGCCGTCCGGCGACTTCCTGAACCGCCTGCGCTCCATGGGCGCCGACGCCGGCTCCGCTCCGGAGCCGCCCGCGACCACGCAGCCGATGCGTCCCGCGCCGCCCGCCCGGCCGCTGCGATCATCCGTCCGGCCCGCCCGGACGGCGCCGGCCGGCCGTCCCCGCGACACCCGGCCGGGCGCCCGCGCCGCCGGGCTGACCCGGCACCGCCGCCGCTACCTCGTGGTGGGCGCCGCGACCCTGTTCATCGGGCTCGGCACCGCCTCCTACGCGGCGGGCGGCCGCCAGCAGGCCCCGACCGTCACCCCCGCCTTCGACCGGTTCGCCGTCGAGCACGCGCTGACCACCGGCGACGCGCCCGTCACCGACCCGCTGACCGACCCGGCGAACCAGATCAAGACCGCCCCCGGGCCGTGACCGGGACGCCCTCGCCGGCCTGCCACCGCCGGGGACGGCGCCGCACGCTCATCGCCGGCGGCCTCGCCGGCGCGGTGGCCCTCGCCTGGGGGCTGGGCGGGGACCCGGGCGCGGCGCGCCGCGCCCGCAGCGACCCCGGCGCCGTCGGCCTGCTGCGCGCCGCCGCCGACGCCGCCCGCCGCGTCCCCTACGAGGGGCGCCGCTTCCTGACGACGTGGAACCGCGGCCGGTCCGCCACGTCCAACGTCGCCGCCGTGCACACGCCCGGCGACGGCGTCCGCTACACCTCGCCCGCGGGCGCGGAGGGCTACCTCCCGGACGCGTCCGCGGGGGACGCCACCGGGTTCACCAAGCGGACGCTCGACCTGCTGACCCGCAACTACACCGTCGTGCGCAAGCCCGACGCGGCCATTCTCGGCCGCCGCGCCTGCGTGGTGGAGGCCCGGAGGCAGGACGGCACGATCGCGGGCCGGTTCTGGCTGGACGCCGAGACCGGCCTGATGCTGCACCGCGAGCTGATCGACGCGACCGGCCACCCGGTGATCACGAGCGGGTTCACCGAGATCAGCTTCGCCGTCCCGGCCGCCGGCGCCGCGCCGCGCCCCGGCCGCACCCGCGGCTCCGCCGTGGACGCCCCGGCCGTCACCGAGGCGCCGGGCGCCGCCGGGGCCGAGGCGGAGAGCCCCACCAGCGCCAACGCCGCCCCGAACAGCTCCGCCACCTCGATCCTGGAGGTGCCGCTCGACGCCCGCGCCCTCGACGGCCTGAAGCGCCGCGGCTGGCCCGTCCCCGACCGGCTGCCCGGCCACCTGACCCTCTACGACGCGCGCCGCGAGGCCGGCGGCGCCGTCCACCTCAGCTACTCCGACGGCCTGGCCTCGGTGTCGGTGTTCGTGCAGCGCGGCGACCTCCAGAGCGGCGCCATGAGCGGGTGGACGAAGGTCGCCCGGCGCGGCCGGACGGTGTTCTGCCGCGAGTCGCTGCGCCGCTGGGCCGTCACCGCCGGCGGCGGCTACGTCTACACCGTCCTGACCGACGCGCCGCAGAGCACGGCGGAGGCCGTCGCCTTCGACCTGCCGCGCGACCCCGACCCGTTCTGGACGCGGCTGGCGCGCGGCGCCCGCCGGCTGGCGTCGGCCGCGGACCCGTTCAAGTGAGCTGAACCGGGGAACGCCCAAGTCCGTCCAAAGCGGGAGGACCCGAGGGGCGGTGCGGGGCGGTTCTGCCTTACGCTCGCCACATGCCCAGGGCGGCACGATGAGCACGGATGACGAGACCATGCTCGGTAGGAGAGATGGGGATGACGGAAGACAACCGCCGGCCGGGGGACGAGGACGCCGTCCCCGGGCAGGAGCCTGAGCGGCAGGACGCGGCGGCTCCTCCCGAGACGGTGACCGATCAGGAGATCCCCGCGGAGCCGCCGGCGGCGGAGCCCGAGCCGGACCGGGAGCCGGTCGGCTCCGACCGTCTCGTGGCGGGCGGGCGCGGCGAGCAGGCGGGCGGGTTCGCCCCGCCGGACGCGCCGCGCGCCGACGCCCCGCCGCAGGACGACGTGCCCGGTGCCATGGCGCCCCGGGAGGTGCCGCTGCAGGACGCGCCCCCGCGCGACATGCCGCAGCCGCCGCCCCCGGTCCCGCTGGACAAGCCGATGGGCGAGCCCCAGCCGATGGACGGCCCCCCGCCGATGGACGGGTCCCAGGACCAGCGCCCCCGGCCCGGGTTCGTCCCCTATGACCAGGATCCGCGGGCCATGCACGGCCAGCCGCCGTACGGGGGCTGGCAGCAGGGGCCGCCGCCTCCGGGTGGCCGCCCGCCCATGGGCCCGCCGCCCCCCGGGGCGCCGATGGGCCCGCCGCCTCCCGGCGGACCCCGCCCGATGGGGGCGTTCGGAACGCCCGGTACGCCCGGGACCGGCCCGAACTGGGCGCCGATCCCGGCACCGCCGCCGTCGTCCGGCCGGGGCCCCGGCCTCGGCCTGCTGGCCATCGTGGCGCTCATCGTCGCGCTGGTGGCGGGGGCCGTCGGCGCCGGCATCGGGGTGATCGCCACCGACGACGGCGACGGGAACGGCGGTTCGGTCAGCCTCGGCGGCGGCAACGGCAGCGACACCAAGGTGCAGAGCCGCCCGCCGGACTCCGTCGCGGGCGTCGCGCAGCGGGTGCTGCCCAGCGTCGTGATGATCCGCGTGGAGTCGTCGCAGGGCGAGGTCGGCGGCACCGGCTTCATCGTCAACGGCGGCTACATCGTCACCAACAACCACGTGGTGTCCGAGGCCCGCCAGGGCGCCCAGATGCAGGTGATCTTCAACGACAAGAAGACGCTGCCCGCCACGGTCAAGGGCTCCGACCCGTCGTCCGACGTCGCGGTGGTGAAGGTGGAGGGGCAGCACTCGCTGCCCGCGCTGCAGCTCGGCGACTCCACCAAGCTCGCCGTCGGCGACCCGGTGATCGCGATCGGCTCGCCGCTCGGCCTGCAGGGCTCGGTGACGACCGGCATCGTCAGCTCGCTGAACCGCGCGGTGCCCACCCAGGGCGAGGGCGGCGGCGACGCGTCCTACCTCAACGCGATCCAGACCGACGCCGCGATCAACCCCGGCAACTCGGGCGGCCCGCTGGTGGACGCCAAGGGCCGGGTGATCGGCATCAACACCGCGATCGCCACGCTCGGCGGCCAGTCGCTCGGCGGGGGCGGCCAGAGCGGCAGCATCGGCCTCGGCTTCGCCATCCCGATCAACCAGGGCAAGCGGGTCGCCGAGGAGATCATCCGGACCGGCCAGGTGAAGATGGCCAAGCTCGGCGTGCTGCCCGACCCGCAGTACCAGCAGGGCGGCGCCCGCATCCTGCAGCAGCCCTCGCAGGGCCAGGACCCGGTGACCAAGGGCGGCCCGGCCGACAAGGCGGGCCTCAAGCCGGGCGACGTGATCACGAAGGTCGACGACCAGCCGATCGAGGACGCGACCGACCTGATCGCGCAGATCCGCAGCCGCGCCCCCGGTGACCGCATCAAGGTCACCTACCAGCGCGGCGGCAAGGAGACGACCGTCGAGATCACGCTGGGGTCGTAACGCCGGATGTTAAGGCCGGGTTCATCCCGGCTGGGGATACGCTGGGGGGGCCGGTCCGCGCAGGGCCGGTCCCCGGTGGCTTGTGGAGGACGGGTTGTTCGACGTCGGACTCGGCGAGATGGCGGTGCTGGTCGTCCTCGCCCTGGTCATCTTCGGTGACAAGCTGCCCCAGGTCGCCGGCCAGGCCGGGCGGATGCTGCGGCAGTTCCGCCAGATGGCCAACTCCGCCAAGGCGGACCTGCAGGCCGGGCTCGGCCCGGAGTTCAAGGACTTCGACATCGCCGACCTGCACCCCAAGACGTTCGTGCGCAAGCACCTGTTCGAGGACGACGACGGCTTCCTGAACGGCAAGCTCTTCGACGACGACGAGCCGTCGTACGTCCCGTCGTCGCCCGCGGCCCTCGACTACGGCGAGCGCCCGCCGTTCGACAACGAGGCGACCTGACCCTCGGGTACGCGAAAGGCCCCGCCATCGGCGGGGCCTTTCGCGTGTCCGCGTGCGGGGGGTTACCGGCCCTTGGGGGAGATGCCGAGGGACATGCCGGCGAGGCCGCGGCTGCGGCCGGCGAGCTTGTCGGCGATGGTGCGCAGCTCCTTGGCTGCGCCAGCGTCGGGGTCGCCGAGCACCAGCGGGACGCCGTTGTCGCCGCCCTCGCGCAGCCGCGGGTCGATCTCGACCTGGCCGAGCAGCGGGACCTTGGTGCCGAGGGTGCGGGCCAGGGCGTCGGCGACGGTCTGCCCGCCGCCCTCGCCGAAGATGTACTGGCGCTCGCCGCAGTGCGCGCAGGCGAGGTACGACATGTTCTCGATCACGCCGACCACCTGCTGGTGGGTCTGCGCGGCGATCGCGCCGGCGCGCTCGGCGACCTCGGCGGCGGCCTGCTGCGGGGTGGTGACCACGAGGATCTCCGCGGACGGCAGCAGCTGCGCGACGGAGATCGCGATGTCGCCGGTGCCGGGCGGCAGGTCCATCAGGAGGACGTCCAGGTCGCCCCAGTAGACGTCGGCGAGGAACTGCTGCAGGGCCCGGTGCAGCATCGGACCGCGCCACACCACCGGCTGGTTCCCGGCGGTGAACATCCCGACGGAGATGACCTTCACGTCGTGCGCCGACGGCGGCATGATCATGTCGGCGACCTTGGTGGGGGCGTCGGAGACGCCCAGCATCCGCGGCACCGAGTGGCCGTAGATGTCGGCGTCGACCACGCCGACCTTGCGGCCCTGCGCGGCGAGGGCCGCGGCCAGGTTGACGGTGACCGAGGACTTGCCGACGCCGCCCTTGCCGCTCGCGACCGCGTAGACCTTGGTCAGCGAGTTCGGCTTGGCGAACGGGATCTCCTTGGCGGGCTCGCCGCCGCGCAGCTTGGTCTGCAGGTCCTTGCGCTGCTCATCGCTCATCACGTCCAGGTCGACCTGGACGGAGGTGACCCCGTCGAGCTTGGAGACGGCCTCCGTGACGTTCTTGGTGATGGTGTCCCGCATGGGGCATCCGGCAACGGTCAGGTAGACGCCGACGCGGACGGTGCCGTCCGCCGCGATGTCGACGTCCTTGACCATGTCGAGCTCGGTGATGGGCTTGCGGATCTCAGGATCGTTCACCGTGGCGAGGGCCGCGGTCACCTGCTCGGTCGTCAACTGGTGGGCCATGCGTCCATGGTATGAACCCCGCGGCGGTATCGGCCAATCGGGTGCCGGACCTCACACCGGGCGCACGGGGTGTCACGCGGGGACGCGCGACACCCGCGCCCGGCCCCTTCGCCCGCGGCTTCCGGCACCGTAACATCGGGGCGTGACATCGCAGCCCAGCACCATGTCGCCCACCGAGCTGGCGGTGTGGCGCACGATGCTCCGCGCCCAGGTCCAGATCTCCCGCCGGCTCCAGGCGGACCTGCTCGCCGACCATGATCTCGCGCTGGGCTCCTACGACGTGCTGATGCACCTCGGCGAGGCGCCGGACGGGCGGCTGCGGATGAACGATCTCGCCGACCGGGTGCTGCTGTCGCGCAGCGGGCTGACCCGGCTGGTCGACCGGCTGCAGCGGGACGGGCTGGTCGTCCGGCAGTCCTGCACCAGCGACGCGCGGGGCCTGTACGCGGTGCTGACCCCGGCGGGGCGGGCGCGGCTGGCGGACGCGACCCCCACGTACCGGCAGGGCGTCCGCGAGTACGTGCTGAGCCGGCTGGACGAGCCGGACCTGCGCACCTTCGGCGACATCCTCGACAAGCTGGCCGACGAGACCGTCTGAGAGCGGGCTGGCCAGGACCGCTGCGGTGCCGGCCCGTCGAAGCGGCCGCAGCCGGTCCGGGGTGGCTAGGACAGCGTCGGGTGCTGGTCCTTGGCGTCCAGCTCGCGGATGATCTGCTGGAGCTCCGAGCGCAGGAAGTCGCGCGTGACGACCTCGCTCAGCGCGACCCGCAGCCCGGCGATCTCCCGGGTGATGTACTCGGTGTCGGCGATGCTGCGCTCGTTGCGGGAGCGGTCCTGCTCGTACTGGACGCGGTCACGGTCGTCCTGCCGGTTCTGCGCGAGCAGGATCAGCGGCGCCGCGTACGACGCCTGCAGCGACAGGATCAGCGTCAGGAAGATGAACGGGTACGGGTCCCACCGCAGGGCCGGCGGCGCCAGGAAGTTCCAGCCGATCCACACGACGATGAACACCGTCATGTAGACGAGGAACCGGGCGGTTCCGAGGAACCGCGCGAACCGTTCGGACAGCCGGCCGAACGACTCGGGGTCGTAGTGCGGCCGCGGCACGATCGTCCGGCGGATCTCGCGCGGCTGGTCCAGACGTGTGGTCATCTCGCCCCCTCGGCGCCCCGGAGGGCCTCTTCCTCGGGATCCGCGGACACCTCGGCGGCGGCGTCCATGGCGGCCTCCCGCCAGTCCTCGGGCAGCAGGTGGTCGAGGACGTCGTCGATGGTCACCGAGCCGAGCAGGTGCCCGTTCTCGTCCACCACGGGCGCGGCGACCAGGTTGTAGGTGGCCAGGACCATCGCGACGGCCTCCAGCGTCATGGTGGGCCGCAGCGGGTCCAGCTCGGTGTCGCAGATGCCGCTGACCAGGGTCGGCGGCGGTTCGCGCAGCAGCCGCTGGAAGTGCACGGTGCCGAGGTAGCGGCCGGTCGGGGTGGCGGTCGGCGGCCGGCACACGTACACCTGCGCGGCCAGCGCCGGGTTCAGGTCGGGGTTGCGGATCAGCGCGAGGGCCTCGGCGACGGTCGCGTCCGGCGGGACGATCACCGGGTCGGTGGTCATCAGGCCGCCGGCGGAGTAGTCCTCGTAGGTGAGCAGCCGCCGGACGGGCGCCGCGTCCTGCGGCTCCATCAGCGTCAGCAGCTGCTCGCGCTGCTCGGTGGGCAGCTCGCCGAGCAGGTCGGCGGCGTCGTCGGGGCCCATGGCCTCCAGGACGTCGGCGGCCCGGTCGGCCTCCAGCTTGCCGAGGATCTCGATCTGGTCGTCCTCGGGCAGCTCCTCCAGGACGTCGGCGAGGCGCTCGTCGTCGAGGGCGGCGGCGACCTCGGTGCGCCGCTTCGCGGGCAGCTCGTGCACGATGTTGGCGAGGTCGGCGGCCTTCATCTGGCCGAACGCGGCGATCAGCCCGGCGGCGCCCTGGCCGTGCTCGACGGCGGAGAACCCCTCGACGTCGTCCCAGTCGACGACGAGGCTCTCGCCGCGGCGCCGCAGCCCGGGGCCGCGGCGCAGCCCGCGCGCCCCGCCCCGGCGGACGGCGATCTTGCCGACGAGCCAGTCGCGGGTGCGGGTCGGCTCCATGGACACGTCCACGACGGCGACGGGTTCGCCGGTCTCGCACAGCCGGACGGTGCGGTCGAGCATCTCGGCGATGACGAGCGTCTCGGACTCGCGCTTGCTGAACCGCCGCATGTTCAGCCGGCCGTCGAAGATGATCGCGTCGGCTTCGATGACCTGCACCCGGGTGATCGGCACGAACACCGGGCGGCGGGGGCCGACCTCGACGACGAGGCCGAGCACCCGGGGCGGCCGGGGGGCCAGGCGCAGCGCCACCACCACGTCGCGGACCCGCCCGACCTGGTCGCCGGCCGGGTCGAACACCGCGATCCCGGCGAGCCGCGCGATGAACACGCGTGTCGGAGCTCCGCTCATGGGCCTGACACTACCCAGGACGCACCGGGCGATTCGGTGCGGGCACGGCGGCCCGCCGGTGACCGGCGGGTGAAACGGCGGTGCCGGAAGCCGCGTTCCAGGCTCCGGCGGACCGCGCCGCGGACGTCAGGCCTCGACCCAGCCGTGCTTCTTGGCGAAGCCGAGGAAGCTCTCCCGGATGCTGACGATCTGCCGCCCGGTCAGGTCGGGCGTACCGGACAGCAGCAGCTCGGTGATGTCCTCGCGCAGCTCCGCCGGCTCGAGGACGTCGCACAGCCCCTCGTCCAGCAGCTGGGAGGACGACGACTGCCGCGGCGACGACGAGGGGGACGACGACGCCCGGGACAGGATGCGGACGCCGAACGCCTTCGGGCCCCGCTCGCTGTCGACCGTCTCGAACTCGACCGTCGCGCCGGGCGTCAGGCCCGACTTGTCGTCCAGCACCTCGTTGGCGTGGACGAACACGTCGTCACCGCCGCCGTCGGGGACGATGAACCCGTAGCCGCGCACCCCGTCGAACCGCAGAACTCGTCCAGTACGCACCAGAACCGACCAACTCTCCACACCGCGAAACGCGAACCAGGAATACCTGTTCCCAATCTAGCGCGCACGTCCCCCGCTCCCCGGGAACCGGCGTCGCCCTGGTGCCGGGACGCGGTGGAGTGAGTGATGTGAACGCTCTTGTGTCATCGAGGTGAGTAGGCGCGGGGGAGAAGGTGAGAGACATTCGGGTTCCGTGCAGGTGGTGACGTCGGGAGCCCGATATGCGCATGCGGCCGGTGGTGGCGATCCTCATGGCGGGCCTGCTGGCGTGGGCGCCCGCCGCGTTCGCGGAGGGCGGGTTCCCCGCGTCGCCGCCGGATGATCCGGGCTACGCGAGCGCCGAGGTGCCGGGCTGCGGGAACGGCGTCAACGGGGAGCAGCACGCGCTCTACTCGTTCATGCCGAAGTGCGCGCCGAACGCCAGGGACCCGGAGAACGCGTCCGGGATGTCGGTCGACAAGGCGTGGCGCGAGTACACCATCGGATCGCCGGACGTCGTGATCGCCTACGTCGAGGGCGGGATCAACTGGCACAACGGCGACGCCGCCGAACTGGCCGACAAGGTGTTCCTGAACACCGGCGAGCTGCCGAAGCCCGAGGGGGCGTCCGCGTACGACAAGGACGGCGACGGCGCGGTCACCGCCGCCGACTACGCCGCCGACCCCCGCGTGAAGGACGCCAACGGCAACGGCCGCATCGACCCCGAGGACCTGATCGCCGCCTTCTCCAACGGCAAGGACGACGACGGCAACGGCTTCACCGACGACGTCTCCGGCTGGGACTTCTACGAGCGCCAGAACGACCCCGCCACCTACGACTCCACCTACGGGCACGCGAACAGCCAGATGAAGACGATGGCCGCGCAGACGAACAACGGCGTGCAGGGCGCCGGGGTGTGCCCGCGCTGCCGGATCCTGCCCGTCCGCGCGGGCCAGGAGGCCCTCGACCGGACGGACGACCTGGCGCAGGCGTGGCTGTACGCGGCGCACATGGGCGCGAAGGTGATCGTCAGCACGACGGCGGACCTCGGCTACTCCTCCTATATGCGGCAGACCGTCGAGAAGCTGTGGCGGGACGGCGTCGTCATGGTCGAGTCGAGCAACGACTTCGACTCCACCGACCACCAGGGCGGCATGTTCTGGCCGCACGTCATCCCCGGCAACGGCCTCGTCCCGAACACCGCCGGGGTCCCGGACCCGCTCGCCAACACGCTGACCACCACCTACCGGACCCGCTCGGACGAGACGTCGTTCGGCGCGAAGGCGATGTTCTCCGTCGCCACGCAGGGCGGGTCGACGTCGGAGTCCACGCCGACGACCGGCGGGGTGTTCGGGCTGCTGCTGTCGTACGGGATCCAGATCGGGCGGCCGCTGACGAACGAGGAGGCCGTGCAGGTGCTGCGGGCGACGGCCTCCGACATCGACGACCCGTCCCTGCCCTGGCCCGGCAGGCCGGGATGGGACCGGCAGTACGGGTACGGGCGGCCGAACGTCGCCAAGGCCATGCAGGCCGTGAAGGACGGGAACGTCCCGCCCGTCGGCGCGATCACCGGACCCGACTGGTACTCCCTCCACGATCCGGCCGCCACCAGGTCGGTCGACGTCACCGGGTACGTCGCCGCGCCGCGCTCGTCCGGGTACCGGTACGAGCTGGACTGGGCGCCGGGCATCGAGCCGTCCGCCGCCGCCTTCCGGGCCGCCGGGTCCGGCTCGGGCGCCTCGCCCCACGACGGCCATATCGGCACGCTCGACCTGTCGCAGGTCCCCGAGTCGATATGGGAGGCGCAGTACCGGCTGTCGGACGACAAGGAGCTGTCGGCCAGCGAGCAGTACACGGTCACGCTGCGGCTCCGCGTGTGGGACGCGTCGGGGCGGATGGGCGAAGAGCGGCGCGCGATCGCCGTCCACCACGATCCCGCCCTGCGCGCCGGATTCCCCAGGAGACTCGGCGTCGGCAACGAGAGCCAGCCCGCGATCACCGAGCTCCAGGGCCGGAAGGCGATCGTCTACGCCGACGGCGACGGCCGCGTCCACGCGCTCGACGGCGCGTCCGGCGAGGAGCTGCCCGGCTGGCCCGCCACCACGCGGCCGACCGTCCCGCAGCACGCGTATCCGGGCGTCGACCCGGGCCACGAGCCCGTCGTCGCGCCCGTCGCGGTCGGTGACCTGACCCGCGACGGCCACCAGGAGGTGGTC
Organism: Spirillospora sp. NPDC000708; assembly: GCF_040299565.1. Taxonomy (NCBI): domain Bacteria; kingdom Bacillati; phylum Actinomycetota; class Actinomycetes; order Streptosporangiales; family Thermomonosporaceae; genus Spirillospora; species Spirillospora sp. NPDC000708. The sequence continues at coordinate 2,233 of NZ_JBEPCJ010000117.1, read as the reverse complement.
GCGACCAGCACGACCGGCCGTACCTATGTCTACGACGCGTCCGGACGGCTCCTGCCCGGCTGGCCGAAGACCCTCGACGCGGGCGCGGCGCCGCCCCCGATCCCGCGACCCGCCCTGAAGTACACGCGGTTGCCCGTGCAGGGCGCGACCGCGTCGCCCGTCCTGGCGGACCTCGACGGCGGCGGCGGGCTCGACATCGTCCAGGCCGGCTGGGACGGCCGCGTCCACGCCTGGCGCCCGGACGGCTCCGACCTGCCCGGATGGCCCGTCGAGGTGCGTACGGGCAACGGACCGCCCGACGGATACATCCGGATCGACGATCACAAGCTGCCCGGCACCCCGGCGGTCGCCGATCTCGACGGCGACGGCCGGCCGGAGATCGTCGTCCGCTCCCAGCTGTCGGACAGCAAGGGCGGGGGAGAGCAGTTCTACGGCGCGAACTACGCGTTCGCCTACCACGCGGACGGCGCCCCCGTCGCCGGCTGGCCCGTCCGGATGGCCTCGGTCATGACGTTCTACGGCAGCGCGCAGGAGTTCATCACCGAGGGCGTCAACCAGCCCGTCACGGCCGACGTGGACGGCGACGGCAAGGACGAGGTGGCCACCGGCCCCTCGTTCGGCCCCACCTACCTGATCTCCGGGACCGGCAGGATCCTCCGCGATTACGGGCCGCTCGCCAACCCCGCCCTGGACCCGTCCGCCGTGCTCGGCGGCCACCTGCCCGCCGACGTCCCGCTCTCCTTCACCACGTCCGGGGCGTTCGGCCGGTTCGGGCCGCTCGGGCGGCTGAGCTATACGGAGGGCGGCTCCGGCGCGGCGTCCCTGGTCGCCGCCCTGCTGTTCCCCGGCAGCGGGCAGCCGATCGGCAACTACCAGCGCGGCTACGACGCCGCCACGGCCCTGCCCGTGCCGGGCTTCCCGCAGCGCCGCACCGGCCTGGCCTTCCTCGGCGCCCCGATCATCGCGGACGTCACCGGCGACGGCCGCGCCGAGGTGATCGGCGGCGGCGACACCTCCACCCTCCACGCCTTCGGTTCCACCGGCCAGGCGGCCGGCTTCCCCCTGTTCACCGGCGGGTGGACGGTCTGGTCCCCGTCCGCCGGGGATCTCGACGGCGACGGGCGGACGGACCTCGTCGCCACCACCCGCGAGGGCTACCTGTTCGCCTGGAGGACCCAGGGCAAAGCGGACGCCATCGAGTGGCCGACCTACCACCACGACGACCAGCGCACGGGCCACTACGGGACACCCCGCTGACCACGCCCCGCGCGCGCCCCGCGCGGCGTCCCCGTCCCGCAAAGCCCCTGGCCAGGCGGGCCAGCAGGGGACGGGTCGCGCCCGGCCAGGGGCGGGCCTGGGGGCCTGGGAGGGCACCCGGAACCCCCGTCTGGTGGATGGCTTGGCCCCCTCCGAGGGGTGATCGGCGGGTTCGGATCCCGGCCTGTGGGGGATCGTTTCGAAGTTTTTTTGGGGCGGGGGAAGTGGGCCCGAGCCCTTGCGTTGGGGGCGTTTTGGGTTGTCTTTGCAGGTCGGGCGGGTGCTTGGGGCGTGCTTGACGAAATATGGGGGCCCTTGAACCTGTTGTGGATGTGTGACCGACGGGGAAGCCCGTCCGGGGCGCCCGACCAGATCACGAAGGGCGCATCGAGTCCCTGATCATCAGGACGGCCGATCCAAGGCAGTCCTCCGCCGAGTCCGCACAGCGCCGATCACGGCCACGCCGATCAAGGCCCAGGTCGATCAAGGCGAATGCGGAGCCGGGGACCCACCGAAACACCGGGGTGAATCCGCACCCCCGCATGCGCGGGGCCGCGGTAGGGCCACTTCCACGCCCGAACCCGACAGCTAACCCGGTAGGCGGACTGGAAGAACCTCAGGAGAACCCTTCTCATGACCGCTCGTACCTTCGATCCCAAGCGCATCGGCACCCGCGTCGCCGCCGGCGCCGTGCTGTCCCTGGCCGGCGCGTTCGGCTTCGCCTCCCTGGTCCCCTCCGCCCACGCCGACACCCACCCCGCCACCACCAAGCCCGCCGCCACCGCGCACGTCGCGGCCGTCACCGACGTCAAGGCCGATGTGAAGGCCGACGCCAAGGGCGCCAACACCAGCGCCGACAAGACCGGCGCCAAGGCCGGTGCCAAGGCGGGTGCGACCGCGCAGGACGTCATCAACCTGGCGCGCACGCAGGTCGGCACGCACGAGGACGCCTCGGGCAACAGCAAGTTCAACAACT
>NZ_JBEPCJ010000116.1:0-27189 GCF_040299565.1 Spirillospora sp. NPDC000708 | reverse complement strand
TACGGCGTGAGGTAAAAGCCCCACGGGCACGCCCGACGGTCGGGAGGCTGTTTCGCGCGGAGCGCCAGCGGAGCGGGAAACAGCCTCCCGACCGTTGACGGGGGTTCCAGGGGGTCGCCCCCCTGGGAAAACACAGCCCCCTGGGCTAGCCGAGCCTATCCCCGACCGGGCCGATCACCGTGAGGGCGTGGGGGGCGGAGAGGATCTCGTGGGCGACGGCGCGGACGTCGTCGAGGGTGACGGCCTCGATGCAGGCGAGGACGTCGTCGACCGGGAGCAGCGACTCGTACACCAGCTCGCTCTTGCCGATGCGGCTCATCCGGGAGCCGGTGTCCTCGAGGCCGAGGACCATGGCGCCGCGCAGCTGGCCCTTGCCGCGTTCGAGCTCCTCTTCGGTGAGGCTCTGCTCGGCGGCGCGGTTCACCTCGTCGCGGCAGATCGACAGGACCTCGTCGACCTTGCCGGGCTGGCAGCCGGCGTAGACGCCGAAGATGCCGGAGTCGGCGTACTGGGCGGTGTAGCTGTACACCGAGTAGGCCAGGCCGCGCTTCTCGCGGATCTCCTGGAAGAGGCGGGACGACATGCCGCCGCCGAGGGCGGCGTTGAGGACGCCGAGGGCGAAGCGGCGGTCGTCGGTGCGGCACACGCCGGGGACGCCGAGGACGATGTGCGCCTGCTCGGTGTCCTTGTCGATGATGACGGTGCGCGGGTCGACGGGCGCGGTGGGGCCGCCGACGCGGGGCGGGGCGGGTTCGGCGTCGCCGGTCAGGTGCCCGGCGAACGCGTCCGACACCAGCCGGACGACCTCGTCGTGGTCGATGTTCCCGGCGACGGACACCACGAGGTTGGACGGGGTGTAGTGCTCCCTGTAGTAGCCGTGGATGCGGTCGCGGGACAGCGCGTTGATGGAGTCCTCGGTGCCGAGGATGGGGCGGCCGAGGGGGGTGTCGCCGTAGAGCGCGGTGGCGAACTCGTCGTGGATGAGGTCGCCTGGGTCGTCGTCGCGCATGTGGATCTCTTCGAGGATCACGCCGCGCTCGGCCTCGACGTCCTCGGGGCGGTTGACGGAGTCGGCGACCATGTCGGACACGACGTCGACGGCGAGGGGGAGGTCGGAGTCCAGGACCCGCGCGTAGTAGCAGGTGTACTCCTTGGCGGTGAACGCGTTGAGGTCGCCGCCGATCGCGTCGATGGCGGCGGAGATCTCCAGCGCCGACCGCCGCCTGGTGCCCTTGAACAGGACGTGTTCGAGGTAGTGGCTGGCGCCGGCGTCGGCGGGCGCCTCGTCGCGGGACCCGACGGCCGACCAGACGCCGAACGCCGCGGACCGCACCGAAGGCGTCGACTCGGTGATGATCCGCAGCCCGCCGGGCAGCACGGTGCGGCGGACCGCGCCGGCGTCGTCGGTGTGGATCGTGGTGGTGGTGCCGGGCTCCTGCGCCCGCGCCGGCAGGGTCACGGTGTCGCTCGCATTCGATGGTGGTCCGGGGAACGGGACGGGTCGGGGGGCGGAAAGCGGCCGACCGGCCTGCCCGGGGCGGGCAGGCCGGTCGGTCATCGCGTGCTCGGTCAGGAGTTGCGCTGGCCGGCGTCGTCGGAGCCGCGGCGGGTGCGGCGGCGGCGCGGGGCGCGCTTGTCGCCGTCCTCGCGGCGCTCGCGGCGCTCGCCGGAGTCGTCCGGGCCGCCGTCGGCCTCGGCGGCGGCGGGCTCGTCGCCGCGCTCGGCGCGCTCGGCGGACTCGCGCTCGACCACCTCGACGGGCACCAGCGACAGCTTCCCGCGCTGGTCGATCTCGGTGACCTCGACCTGGATCTTCTCGCCGACGCCCATGACGTCCTCGACGTTCTCGATCCGGGCGCCGCCGTGCAGCTTGCGGATCTGCGAGACGTGCAGCAGGCCGTCCTTGCCGGGCAGCAGCGACACGAACGCGCCGAACGTCGTGGTCTTGACGACGGTGCCGAGGAACCGCTCGCCGACCTCCGGCATGTGCGGGTTCGCGATCGCGTTGATCGCGGTCCGCGCGGCCTCGGCGGACGGGCCGTCGGTCGCGCCGACGTAGATCGTGCCGTCGTCCTCGATCGTGATGTCGGCGCCGGTGTCGTCCTGGATCGAGTTGATCATCTTGCCCTTCGGGCCGATGACCTCGCCGATCTTGTCGACCGGGACCTTGATCGTGATGATCCGCGGCGCGTTCGGGCTCATCTCGGCGGGCGCCTCGATGGCCTCCTGCATCACGTCCAGGATCGCCAGCCGGGCGCCCTTGGCCTGCTTCAGCGCGGCGGCCAGCACCGAGGCGGGGATGCCGTCGAGCTTGGTGTCGAGCTGCAGCGCGGTGATGACGTCGCGGGTGCCGGCGACCTTGAAGTCCATGTCGCCGAAGGCGTCCTCGGCGCCGAGGATGTCGGTCAGCGTGACGTACTCGCCGCCCTCACTGATCAGGCCCATCGCGATGCCCGCCACCATCTGCTTGAGCGGGACGCCCGCGTCCAGCAGCGACATGGTGGACGCGCAGACCGAGCCCATCGAGGTGGAGCCGTTGGACCCGAGCGCCTCCGACACCTGCCGGATCGCGTACGGGAACTCCTCGCGGGACGGCAGCACCGGGATCAGCGCGCGCTCGGCGAGCGCGCCGTGCCCGATCTCGCGGCGCTTGGGCGAGCCCACCCGGCCGGTCTCGCCGGTGGAGTACGGCGGGAAGTTGTAGTTGTGCATGTAGCGCTTGGTGCGCTCGGGGTTCAGCGTGTCGATCATCTGCTCCATGCGGAGCATGTTCAGCGTCGTCACGCCGAGGATCTGCGTCTCGCCGCGCTCGAACAGCGCCGACCCGTGCACCCGCGGGAGCACGTGCGCCTCGGCGGTGAGCTGGCGGATGTCCTTCAGGCCGCGGCCGTCGATGCGCAGCCCGTTGCGGATGACCCGCTCGCGGACGAGCTTCTTGGTCACGGCGCGGTAGGCGGCGGAGATCTCCTTCTCGCGGCCCTCGAACTGCTCGCCGAGCTTCTCGACCGCGCCGGCCTTGATCTCGTCGAGCCGGGACTCGCGCTCCTGCTTGCCGGCGATGGTCAGCGCCTGCGCGAGGTCCTCGCTGACGGCGTCGGTGACGGCGGCGAGCACGTCGTCCTGGTAGTCCAGGAAGATCGGGTACTCGGCGGTCTCCTTCGCGGCGACGGCCGCGAGCTCGCTCTGCGCCTGGCACAGCACCTTGATGAACGGCTTGGCCGCCTCGAGGCCCTGCGCGACCGTCTCCTCGGTCGGGGCGGTCGCGCCCTCGGCGACGAGCTTGAGGGTGTCGCGGGTGGACTCGGCCTCCACCATCATGATCGCGACGTCGCCGTCCTCCAGCACCCGGCCGGCCACGACCATGTCGAAGGTCGCGCGCTCCAGCTCCGGGTGGGTCGGGAAGCCGACCCACTGGCCCTCGATCAGCGCGACGCGGACGCCGCCGATCGGGCCGGAGAAGGGCAGCCCGGCGAGCTGGGTGGACATCGACGCGGCGTTGATCGCCACGACGTCGTACAGGTGGTCGGGGTGCAGCGCCATGATCGTCTCGACGATCTGGATCTCGTTGCGCAGTCCCTTGCGGAACGACGGCCGCAGCGGGCGGTCGATCAGCCGGCAGGTCAGGATCGCGTCCTCGGACGGCCGGCCCTCGCGGCGGAAGAACGAGCCGGGGATGCGCCCGGCCGCGTACATCCGCTCCTCGACGTCCACGGTCAGCGGGAAGAAGTCCAGGTTCTCCTTGGGCTTCTTCGACGCGGTGGTCGCCGACAGCACCATCGTCTCGTCGTCGAGGTAGGCGACGGCGGAGCCGGCCGCCTGGCGGGCCAGCCGGCCCGTCTCGAAGCGGATGGTGCGGGTGCCGAACGTGCCGTTGTCGATCACGGCCTCGGTGCTCTGCGCTCCGTCGATGCGCACGGCTTCTGTCACGGGAAACCTCCTCAGGTTTCGGCGTCGGTCCTCGCGGCCGTTTCCCGTGGCTTGTCACGCTGCCGGTCTTCGATCGAAGCACCCGGATCGTCAGGTCCGCCGATGCGGCGGAACGGATCCGGAAGCCACTACCGAGGACCGGCCCGCACCAGCGGTGTCCGCGAGGGTCTTCTCTTCGGTTTTACCGCCGGGCGGGCCGTCGCGGTCCGCCCGGGTCATAGAAAGAGAGGGAGCGGCCCGGCGGGCCACTCCCTCACCGTGCTAGCGGCGCAGACCGAGTCGCTCGATCAGCTGCCGGTAGCGGTTGATGTCCTTGTTGCTCAGGTACTTCAGGAGCCGGCGACGACGGCCGACCAGCAGCAGCAGGCCACGGCGGCTGTGGTGGTCGTGCTTGTGCTCCTTGAGGTGCTCGGTCAGATCGTTGATGCGGCGCGTCAGCAGCGCGACCTGGACCTCCGGGGATCCGGTGTCACCCTCAGTGGTCGCGTACTCGGCGATGATCTGGTTCTTGGTGGCGGTGTCGAGCGACACGTGGCTCCTTCGATGAGATCGTCACCCGCAGATCCGGGCCGGTGGGCACTCGGGTCCGCATGGTGCGTTTTGAGAGGTGGCGGGCCGCATGAGGGTGCAGCCCAGCCGCGCCGGGACCCACCCGGCGACTCTTCACCGTACCATGTCGGCCTGACCGCATTACCGGCCCGAGAGCCTCGCTTGACGGCCTCAGGAAGTGATCTCGCGGGCCCTCGCCACGTCGCGGCGCATCTCCTCGATGAGGGCGTCGATCGAGTCGAACTTCAGCGTGTCGCGGATGCGGGCGGTGAAGTCGACGCCCATGTGCTCGCCGTACAGGTCGAGGTCGTCGCGGTCGAGGGCGTACGCCTCGACGGTCCGCTCCCCCGCGCCCTCGAACGTCGGGTTCGTGCCGATGGAGATCGCGGCGGGCCAGCGGAAGCCGGGGTAGCGGTCGGTGTCGGCGACGAGCCAGCCGCCGTACACGCCGTCCGCGGGGATCGCGGTGTGCGGCAGCGTCTCCAGGTTCGCGGTGGGGAAGCCGAGCGCCCGGCCCCGCTGGTGGCCGCGGACGACCACGCCCTCGACGCGGTGCGGGCGGCCGAGCGCCGCGGCGGCGCCCGCGACGTCGCCGGACTCCAGCCGCTCGCGGATGTAGGTCGAGGAGATCGTGTCGCCGTTGGCGACCAGCGGCATGCCCTCGGCGGTGAAGTCGTACTTTTCGCCGAGCTCCTTCAGCAGCGCGACGTCGCCCTTGGCCTTGTGCCCGAACCGGAAGTCCTCGCCGACGATGACGTGCGCGGCGTGCAGCCGGTCCACCAGGACCTGCTGGACGAACTCGTCCGGCGGCGTCCTCGACAGCTCCAGTGTGAACGGCACGACCACGACGGCGTCGGTGCCGAGGCCCTCCAGCAGCTCGATGCGCCGCTGGGTGGTGGCCAGCAGCGGCGGGTGGGTGCCGGGCCGGACGACCTCGTCGGGGTGCGGGTCGAAGGTGATCGTCACCGAGCGCAGGCCGCGGCGGCGCGCCTCCTCGGCGGCGGCGCCCACGATCCGCTGATGACCGAGGTGCACCCCGTCGAACACCCCGATGGTGACCACCGAACGGCCCCAGTCGGCGGGAACCTCGTCGAGGCCATGCCAGCGCCGCACCATGCTCTCCCTGCGTAGGACGTCCCCTGCGGGTTCTTCTGTCGACATAAGGGTGCCATGCGCCGTCCGGTGCCGTTACCGAGGGGGCGCGCTTCGGGCCCGTCCGGCCGTCACCCGGACTGGTAGACGACGAACGAGACGGCGATGTACTGCAGGACGTACGCGGCGAGCGTGCAGGCGTGGAACACCTCGTGGAAGCCGAACCAGCGCGGGGACGGGTTGGGCTTGCGCAGCCCGTAGACGATCCCGCCGACGCTGTAGCAGACGCCTCCGAGCGCGACCATGAGGCAGGCGACGAGGCCCGCGCCGTCCAGGAACTGCGGCAGGAAGAACACGGCAACCCAGCCGAGCACGATGTAGAGGGTCACGTAGAGCGCGCGCGGGGCGCCGATCCAGGTGGTGCGGAACACCACACCGGCGACGGCTCCCGTCCACACCGTGGCCAGGACGGCGATGCGGACGCCGCCGTCGAGGGCCAGCACGGCGAACGGCGTGTAGGTCCCCGCGATGATCAGGTAGATGTTGGCGTGGTCGAAGCGGCGCAGCACCTCGATGAGCCGGTGCGAGTCGGCCTGCCGGTGGTACGTCCCCGAGATCCCGAACAGCAGCCCGGACGTGGCGACGTAGACGGCCGAGGAGAGCCGGGCGAGCGGGGTCGGGCCGAGCGCGACGAGCACGAGCCCGGCGACCATGACGGCGGGGAACGCGCCGAGATGCAGCCAGCCGCGCATCCGCGGCTTGGTCGGGGACGCGACCGCGGCGCCCGCTTCCGGGTCGCCGGCGGGGTCGGTCACGGGATCGGTCACCGTGTTCATTGGCAGCCTCCTCTGCAACTAACCTACGGTCACGTAGGTTACGCCACCGTAGGTTCGCGCGCACCGCCGCCGGGAGGTGACGCTCGCCACGCGCCCCTCCGCCCGGCGAGCGCGGGCGTCCGTCGACACGCATGATCCGTTGCCCGGGCCCCGGTTCTCAACCCCCGGCCGGGGCCGCCGCGTCAGCCGACGAAGACGGCGAGGGGTTTGGCGACCCGGCCCTGCTCCTCGACCAGGGCCAGCAGGGTCCCGTCCGGCGCGAACACGCCGACGGGGCCCGGCCCCAGGCCGGCCGCGGCGAGCCGCCCGCCGTGCGCGACCTTGCGGGCGTCGTCCTCCGACACGTCCCGGCGCGGGAACACCGCCGCGACCGCCTCCGCCATCGGCAGGATCTCGAGCTTCTCGCCGAGTTGGTCGAGCGTGCGGGCCATCGCCAGGTCGTACGGGCCCACCCGGGTGCGCCGCAGCGCCGTCAGGTGCCCGCCGCAGCCGAGCGACGCGCCGAGATCGCGGGCCAGCGCCCGGATGTACGTGCCGGACGAGCACGACACCGACGCGTCCACGTCGATCACCTCGCCGTGCCGGCGAACGTCCAGGACCCGGAACTCGTGCACCGTCACCGGACGCGCGGCGAGCTCGACCTCCTCGCCCTTGCGGGCCATCTTGTACGCCCGCTGCCCGTTCACCTTGATCGCGCTGACCTGCGGCGGGACCTGCTCGATCGGACCGGTCAGCGCGGCGATCCCGGCGGCCAGCGCCTCGTCGGCCACCCCCGCGGCGGACGCCGTCGCGGTGATCTCGCCCTCGGCGTCGTCGGTGTTGGTCGACTCGCCCAGCCGGATCGTCGCGTCGTACCCCTTCTCGGTCAGCGCGAGATGGCCGAGCAGCCGGGTCGCCTTGCCGACGCCGAGGACGAGCACGCCCGTCGCCATCGGGTCCAGCGTCCCCGCGTGCCCGACGCGCCGCGTCTTCGCCAGCCGCCGCATCTTCCCGACCACGTCGTGCGAGGTCCAGTCCGCCGGCTTGTCCACGATGACAAGTCCCGAGTTCTCCACGCGCGCGCTCTCTACTCGTCGGTCTGCTCGTCGGTGCGGTCCGGCTCGCGCAGCGCGGCCCGGAGCCGGTCGATGATCCAGGCGGGCTCCCCGCCCATGGTGAACGCGGCGGCGGTGCGGTGCCCGCCCCCGCCCAGCGCCACGCAGGCCCGGCCGACGTCGACCGCGCCCTTCGCGCGCGTCGACACGTACCACTCGCCCCGGTCGTTCTCCTTCAGCACGACCGCGACCTCGGCCTCGTCGGTCCGCCTGAGCTGGTCGATCACGCCTTCCAGCTGGTCGTAGGGGACGTCGCGGGCCTCCCGGTCGGAGCGGGCGATCGTCGTCCAGACCAGGCCGCGGCCGTCCGCCGCGTCGCGCTCCAGCCGGGCCCGCGACAGCGCCCCGGCCAGCACCTGGAGGTAGCCGAACGGCGCCCGGTCCCACAGTTCCCGGCTCACCTCCTCCGGCCGGACGCCCGCCGCCAGCAGCCGCCCCGCCAGGTCGTGCACCTCCGGCGTCGTGCACGGGTACTTGAACGAGCCCGTGTCGCTGGCCAGGCCCGCGTACAGGCCCTGCGCGATGTCGCCGTCCAGCGGCACGCCGAGCCGCCGGATCAGCTCCTCGACCAGCACCGCCGTCGCGGCCGCGTCGGGATCGACCAGCCGGACGCCGCCGAACCCGACATTGGACGCGTGGTGGTCGATGACGATCAGCGCGCCGGCCCGCCCCGCCGCCTCCGCGAGCGACCCGAGCCGCGCCTGCCCCGCCGCGTCCAGGGAGATCATCAGCGCCGGCGCGGCCGGCATCCGGGCGGGCTCGACCAGGAACTCCTGGCCCGGCAGGAACCGCAGGATCGCCGGCACCGCGAACGGCTCGCCGAACGAGGCCAGGCAGCGCTTGCCCAGCGCGTGCAGCGCCTGCGCGAGCGCGAGCATCGAGCCGAGCGCGTCCCCGTCCGGGGCGATGTGGCAGGCGAGGCACACCTCGTCGGCCGCCTCGATCAGCTCGACGGCCCGGTCCCAGTCCAGGCGGTCCGGGGCGGTGTCCGGCGCGCCGGACCAGTCGGCTCCATCGGTGCCGCCGGCCGCGTCGGCTCCGTCGGTGCTCGCACCGGCGTACTCGGTCTCCGGCGGCGCCGTCCGGAGGGCCGCCGGTACCGCCGCCTGTGCCTCGGCACCGTTCACCCCGGCCCCGTTCGGAGCCGAGCCGTTCGCCCCGGCGCCGCCGGAGCCGGAGCCGTTCGCCCCAGCACCGTTCGGAGCGGCCCCGTTGGAACCGGCCTCGTTCGAAGCGGACCCGCCCGCCTCGGAGCCGCCCGCCTCGGAGCCGCCGGACTCGGAGCAGTTCGAGATCAGGGCGGGCTGCGCCGGTGAGCCACCGCGGACGCCGCCGCCGCGCGGCACGATGTCATGGCCGCTCGCCAGGTGACCGCCCATCCCGTGCAGGGCGCACTCCCCGGTCCGGGCGGAGCCCGATGCCTCCGCACGCCCCTCCGGCCCGTTCACGACGACGGGCGTCCGGACCGGCCGTCCTCACCGTCCTCCGCCGCGCCCAGGTCGTCCAGATCCTCGTCCTCATCGAGGTCCTCGGCGGACGGGGGCTCGCGGTAGGGGTTCGCCTCCCCCGCCGGGGCCGCGCCCTGCGCCGCCCTCGCCACCTCGGCGTCCTTCGCGCGGGCCTTGGCGAGCAGGTCGTCGATGTGCGCCGCGTTCTCCATCAGGGAGTCCATGACGAACGTGATGCTGGGCGTGTGCCGGACCCCGGTCTTCCTGCCCACCTCCGACCGGATGACGCCCTTGGCGCTCTCCAGGGCCGCCGCCGTCTCGGCGCGCTCGCCGTCCGACCCGTACACCGTGTAGTACACGGTGGCGTCGCGCAGGTCGTTGGTGATGCGGGTGTCCGTCACGGTCACGAAGCCGAGCCGCGGATCCTTGATCCGCCTCTCCAGCATCTCGGCCACGATCTGCTGGATGCGGTCGGCGAGCTTGCGCGCCCGAGCTGCGTCCACCATGATCGCACTCCCTTTCTCTATGGTCGCGGGGTCCCGCTGGGGACGAACCCCCGCGGGCCCCGGTGTGCCGGCCGGCCGTCCTGCGCTCCGCCGGGGCGGCGCCGGGACTCCGGCCGGTCAGTCCTCGTCGTTGTACAGCCGCTGCCGCGCGGACAGCAGCTCGATCTCCGGCCGCCCGAACACCAGGCGCTCGCACTGGTCGAGCACCTGGGTGCAGTTGGCCGCGGTGCCCGAGACCACGGCGATCCCGATCTCCGCCCTGCGGTGCAGGTCGTTGTCACCGGTCTCGGCGACGGCCACCCCCGGGAAGTGCTTGCGCACCTCGGCGATGATGGGCCGGACCACCGACCGCTTCTGCTTCAGCGACCGTACGTCCCCCAGCAGCAGGTCGAGCGTCAGAGCACCCACGTACACCTGGTCGATCACCTCGGGATCCACAGTAGGAACGACGGCGGTCGGCCGCCGTGTTCCCGGGCCGCCCGGCGGGCGGGCGCCCGGGAATGACAGACGCCAGGCTAGAAGAACCGCCTGGCGTCGTGTCACATTTTCTCACCGGTCCGTCCCGGACGGCCGCCCGCGCGGACCGGGCCCGGAGGCCCGGCCCGCGCGGACGGATCCGTACCGCGGACGATCGGGTGCCGCGAGCGCGGGCCTCAGTCGCGAGGCTTCTCCCGCATCTCGTAGCACTCGATGACATCGCCGAGCTTGATGTCGTTGTAGCCGACCCCGATGCCGCACTCGAAGCCCTCGCGGACCTCGGTCGCGTCGTCCTTGAAGCGGCGCAGCGACGACACCGTGAGGTTGTCGGCGACCACGACGCCGTCGCGGACGAGGCGCGCCTTGGCGTTGCGCTGGATGATCCCCGAGGTGACCATCGAACCGGCGACGTTGCCGATCCGCGGCACCTTGAAGATCTCCCGGACTTCGGCGGTGCCCAGCTGGGCCTCCTCGAACTCCGGCTTCAGCATGCCCTTGAGGGCGGCCTCGATCTCGTCGATCGCCTGGTAGATGACCGAGTAGTAGCGGATGTCGACGCCCTCGCGGTCGGCCAGTTCCTGCGCGTTGCGCTCCGGCCGGACGTTGAAGCCGATGATGACCGCGCCCTCCTCGGACGCCAGCGACAGGTTGACGTCGTCCTGCGTGATCGCGCCGACACCGCGGCGGATGATCCGCAGGCTGACCTCGTCGCCCACGTCGATCTTGAGCAGCGAGTCCTCCAGCGCCTCGACGGAACCGGAGACGTCGCCCTTGAGGATGAGCAGCAGTTCCTGCCGCTTGCCCTCCTGGAAGTCCTTGAACAGCTCTTCGAGGGAGCTGCTCTTGCGGGACTTGAGCAGTTCGGCGTTGCGCTTGCGCGCCACCCGCTTGTCGGCGATCTGCCGGGCCACCCGGTCGTCGTCGACGACCAGGAAGTTGTCGCCGGCGCCGGGCACGGCCGCGAGGCCGAGCACCATCACCGGACGGGACGGGCCCGCCTCCTCGACGTTGTTGCCGTTCTCGTCGAGCATCGCCCGGACGCGGCCGCTGGCCACGCCGCAGACGATCGAGTCGCCGACCCGCAGCGTGCCGCGCTGCACCAGCACGGTCGCCACGGCGCCCCGGCCCTTGTCCAGGTGGGCCTCGATGGCCGAGCCCTGGGCGGGCATGTCGGGGTTGGCCTGCAGCTCCAGCTCGGCGTCGGCGGTCAGGATGATCGCCTCGAGCAGCCCGTCGATGTTGGTGCCCTGCTTGGCGGACACGTCGACGAACTGGGTCTGACCGCCGAACTCCTCGGCGACCAGGCCGTACTCGGTGAGCTGCGCCCGCACCCGGTTCGGGTCGGCGCCCTCGACGTCGATCTTGTTGACCGCGACGACGATCGGCACCCCGGCCGCCGTGGCGTGGTCGATCGCCTCGGTGGTCTGCGGCTTGACGCCGTCGTCCGCGGCGACCACCAGCACCACCAGGTCGGTGGTGTCGGCACCGCGGGCACGCATGGCGGTGAACGCCTCGTGACCCGGGGTGTCGATGAAGGTGATCTTGCGCTCCTCGCCGTCGACCTCGGTCTCGACCTGGTAGGCGCCGATGTGCTGGGTGATGCCGCCGGCCTCGCCGGCCTGCACGTTGGCGTGCCGGATGGCGTCCAGCAGCTTCGTCTTACCGTGGTCGACGTGGCCCATGACGGTGACCACCGGCGGACGGGACACGAGGTTCTCCTCGCCGCCCTCGTCCTCGCCGTACTCGATGTCGAACGACTCGAGCAGCTCGCGGTCCTCGTCCTCGGGGCTGACGACCTGGACGTCGAAGTCCAGCTCGAGCCCGAGGGCCTGCAGGTCGTCGGGGTCCACCGACTGGGTCGCGGTGACCATCTTGCCGAGGTGCATCATGATCGCGACGAGCGACGCCGGGTTGGCGCCGATCTTCTCGGCGAAGTCGGTCAGGGACGCGCCCTGCGGCAGCCGGATGGTCTTGCCGTTGCCGCGCGGAGCCGAGACGCCGCCGACGGCGGGCGCCTGCATGTTCTCGAACTCTTGACGACGCGCCCGCTTCGACTTGCGGCCGCGCGCCGGGCGTCCGCCCGGACGGCCGAACGCGCCCTGCGTGCCGCCGCGACCGCGACCGCCGCCGCCCGGACGGGGGCCGAAGCCGCCGCCACCACCGGGACGACCGCCGCCACCGGCGCGGGGCGCGCCGAAGCCGCCGCCGCCACCCGGACGACCGCCGCCACCGGGACCGCGACCGCCGCCACCCGGACGGCCACCGCCGCCGCCACCGGGACCGCGGCCGCCGCCACCGGGACCGCCGCGCCCGGGGGCGCCGGCCGGCCGCGAGGACGGCATGTTCATCGGGCTCGGCCGCGGACCGCCCGGACGGGGCGGCATGCCGCCGGCCGGACTCGGCCGCGGGCCGCCGGCGCCAGGGGCGCCGGGACGCGGACCGCCCGGACGCGGACCGCCGGGACGGTCGCCGCCGCGCGGGCGCTCGTCGCGCTCGGGACGGTCACCGCCCGGCCGCGGGCCGGGACGCGGACCCGGCTTGGGCGCCTGGCCCATGCCGGTGTTGGTCGAGCTGAACGGGTTGTTGCCGGGACGCGGACGGCCACCGCCGCCGCCCTGGCCGCCCTGGCGCGGGCCGGGACGCGGGCCCGGCTTGGGCGCGCGGGGACCCGGACGCGGGCCGGCCGGAGCGCCGGTGCCGCCGGACGGCGGGGCGCTCGGGGCCTTGGCGGCCGGAACCTGCTGGCTCGGGGCCTGCTGGCTCGGCTGGCTCGGGGCCTGCTGGCTCGGCTGGCCCGGAGCCGGCTGGCTCGGGGCGGGCGGGACCGGCGGACGCGGACCCGGCTTCGGGCCTCCGGCGGCACCGCCGGGGCCGGGGCGCGGCCCGGACGGGCGCGGCCCGGCGGGCCGCGGCGCCTGCGGGCGGGCACCCTGAGATTCCGATCCGCCATTGGGCGGACCGGGACGCGGCGCGGACGGGCGGGGCCCCTGGGGCCGCTTCTGGCCGCCTACGCGCCTGTCCCCCTGCTTGGAGGACGAACCGTTTGAGAAGGCTTCGGTGAGCCTGCGAACGACCGGCGCCTCGATCGTGGAGGACGCCGATCGTACGAACTCGCCCATTTCCTGGAGCTTGGCCATGACGACCTTGCTCTCGACACCGAACTCCTTGGCGAGTTCGTAAACCCGGACCTTGGCCACTGCACTCCCTACTCGGTCCGGGGGTGCGGCCACCGGACCGTCGTTAACCTGCCGTACTCATCGCGGCGTGCTCATCGAGCGCTCATAGCAATCTCGACCTGCTTCCGACTAGACGTCGCTTACCATTCGGCCATCCTGCTGCTGCGCGGCGTTCGCCGCAAGCCGGTCCCGCAGCGCCGTACCGTCGAGCGGTCCCGGCAGGCGGAAAGCCCGCGGGAACGCCCGACGTCGCTCTGCGAGTTCGAGGCACCGCGGGTCGGGATGCAGATGCGCTCCCCGTCCCGGGAGCCGCCCGCGGGGATCGGGGACGATCTCGCCCTCGACCACCACCAGGCGCAACAGGTCGGACTTGGCCGTGCGGACCCGGCAGCCCACACACGTGCGTTGTGGAACCGCCCGGCCACTTTCCATGAGTCTACCGCGCCGAGGCGTCTGCGGGACCTGTCGCATGCTCTCCTGATTCGGAAGATCCGGATTCGCCGGCCTCGGGCGCCTTCGAGGCGGTCCGTCCGGACGGCCCCCCGCCCGCCGGCTCGGTGTCGGACCTGATGTCGATCCGCCAGCCGGTCAGGCGGGCCGCGAGCCGGGCGTTCTGCCCCTCCTTGCCGATCGCCAGCGAGAGCTGGTAATCGGGGACGATCACCCGTGCCACACGGCCGTCGAGGTCGACCACCTCGACCGCTGAAACACGGGCCGGGGACAGCGCATTCCCGACGAACTCGGCCGGGTCGTCCGACCAGTCCACGATGTCGATCTTCTCGCCGTGCAGCTCGGCCATCACGTTGCGGACCCGGCTGCCGAGCGGGCCGATGCAGGCGCCCTTGGCGTTCACGCCGGGCTTGCGCGACCGCACCGCGATCTTGGTGCGGTGGCCGGCCTCGCGGGCGATCGCGGCGATCTCCACGGTGCCGTCGGCGATCTCCGGGACCTCCAGCGCGAACAGCTTGCGGACGAGGTTCGGGTGCGTGCGCGACAGCTGCACCGACGGGCCGCGGTGGCCCTTGCGGACCTGCACCACGTAGGCGCGCAGCCGCTCGCCGTGGTCGTAGCGCTCGCCGGGCACCTGCTCCTGCGGCGGGAGCACCGCCTCCAGCCGGCCGAGGTCGACCAGCACGTTCCGCGGGTCCTTGCCCTGCTGGATGATGCCGCTGACGATGTCGCCCTCGCGCCCGGCGTACTCGCCGAACGTCAGCTCGTCCTCGGCGTCGCGCAGCCGCTGCAGGATGACCTGCTTGGCGGTGGTCGCCGCGATCCGGCCGAAACCGGTCGGGGTGTCGTCGTACTCGCGGAGGGCGTTGCCCTCCTCGTCGGTCTCCGTCGCCCACACGGTCACGTGCCCGCTCTGCCGGTCCAGCTCGACGCGCGCGCGGGGCGCGGCGCCCTCCGTCCGGTGGTAGGCGATCAGCAGGGCGTCTTCGATGGCCTTGACGGCCACGTCGAGCGAGATGTCCTTCTCGCTCTCCAGGCCGCGCAGGGCGGTCATGTCGATGTCCACGAGGTTCCCCCCTCTAATCCGGCTCAGCCGGAGAACGCGTTTCCTCGGCCTCGCCGGGTGGAACGGGCGAGCCGCCCCCCTCGGGGGGCGTGTCCTCCCGGGAGGACGGCCCCCCGGGCTCCCCGGAGAGGGGTTTGAACTCCACCTGGACGCGGCCGCGCCCCAGCTCGTCGAGGCCGAACCGGCGGCGCCGCGTCCCGGGGCTCCCCGGTCCGGCGGACTTGCCGCCGCCCTTGCCGGACCCCTTGGCCCGGGCGGGGGCGACGTCGATCTCGACGGCCTCGTCGTCGGCCGCCACCACGCGGCCCTCGACCTGGCCGCCCTCGGCCAGCGGGACGACGACCAGCCTGCCGACGGCGCGGCGCCAGTGCCGCGGCTCGGTGAGGGGACGGTCGACGCCGGGCGAGGTCACCTCCAGCACGTACGGCGAGGCGCCCATCACGTCGGAGCCGTCCAGCAGCCCGGAGGCGGTCTCGCTCAGCCGGGCGATGTCGTCCAGGCCCACCCCGCCGTCGCCGTCGACGACGATCTTGACGAGCCGGCGGCGCCCGGCGGGGCGCACGTCGACCTCCTCGAGGTCGAAGCCGGCCGCGTCGACCGCGGGGGCGAGCAGCGCGGTCAGCTCCGCGATGGCGGCGTCGCGGGCCGGCCGGGCCGGGGCGTCGCCGCGCGCGCCCCGGGCGCGGCCCCCCTGAGCGCGGCCACCGCGGGACTCGACGCTCATGGGACCCTCCTCCTGTTGTGCCTTCCCGCCCGCCGGTGAGGGCGGCGGGACCTGTCGCTGAAGTCACCGCTTGTCCGCTGACTCCTCAAGACTATCGAGAGCCGGACACCTCAGCGGCCTTTCGAACAGCTCACCGGCGCGCCGGATATGGAATGCTTGAGCTGGCCCGATGGACGCGTCCGGCGACCGGGACGGAGCCGCGGCGCGGCGCGGGCCGCCACCACCACACCACCGGGTGAGGAGACTCCCTTGCCAGAGGCCGTGCCGCGCCTGCCGGGAACCGTGTCGCGCCGGGGGCTGCTGCTGGGCGGCGGTGCCGTGCTCGCGGCGCCCTGGCTGGCGGGCTGCGCGGCGGAGGCGGCCGGGCCCCGTCCGGACGTGTCGACGCTCGTCGGCGCGATCACCTCCGAGCAGGACCTCATCGCCACCTACGAGGCGGCGAAGGCGGCGGACGCGTCGCTGGCCCGCCGTCTCGATCCCGTCCTGGCGCACCACCGGCAGCACCTGACCGTGTTGAAGCGGCACTACGTGCCCGGCTCGGGGCGGAGGGCCCACGAGGGCGGCACGATCCCGCCGCCGCACGCGGCCGAGCTGCCCCAGGGGCCGGCGGAGATCCTCACGGCGCTGCGCCTCGCGGAGGACCGCGCCGCCGCCGCCCGCCGCGCCGACACCGCCAAGGCCCCGCCGGGGCTGGCGCAGCTGCTGGCGAGCATCGGGGCGTGCGAGGCGGGGCACGCCGAGACGGTCCGCGCGCATCCGCCCGCCGACCCGGCCAAGTCGCCGACCCAGGCGATCCAGACGGCCCTCGCCGCCGAGCACGCCGCCGTGTACGGCTACGGCGTCCTGGGCGGCAGGCTGCGGGGCGCGCTGCAGCAGGCCGCGAAGACGTACTGGGACGCCCATCGCGCGCAGCGGGACAAGCTGGTATCGATCCTGTCGGCGCAGCCGGTGGCCGCGGCGGCCGGATACCGGCTGCCGATCAAGGTGACCAACGCCCGCAGCGCCGCCCGGCTCGCCGCCGCGCTGGAGGACGACCTCGTCCCCGCCTATGTGGGTCTCGCCGGCGCGTCCGCCGCGGACCTGCGCGTCTTCGCCGCCGACAGCGCCGAGCGGTCGGCGGCGCGGTCGGCGAAGTGGCGGGCGAGCGCGGGCGACGGCGCCCCTTCGGCGGCCTTCCCGGGGCTGCCGCCGGCGGCCCTGTCACCCCGTCCCGAACCCGGTGAGTGATCTTCGGCACGACGGGAACGAATGCGCTTCATGTACGCGTTGTCGCTTTTGCACTGGCCTACTCGGGGGAGGAGCCCAGACCTGCCATGACCAGCACCCCGCACCGGTACGAGACCGACGGGCCCGCCGGCCGCGCGCCCAGTGCGCTGGACGAGTTGCGCGCCGCCTACCGGGAGCAGCTGAACCAGCTCGCGGCCGAGCGCGACGAGGCCCGCCGCCAGGCCCGCCGCGCCAAGGCGCAGGCCGCCGTCGCCCGCGCCGATCTCGCGAGCCTGCAGAGCCGCGTCCAGGAGCTGCTGGCCGCCGCCGCGCGGCACCTGCCGGATCTGCCGGCCGTGGAGCCGGCGGAGCGTCCGGCCGAGATCGAGTCCGCGCCCGCCGCGTCCCGCGCGCTCCCGGCCCCCGAGCCCGCCAGGGCCGAGGGCACCGGGAACGAGCGCCCTGAGAACGAGCCGGCGGAGATCGAGCCCGCCGTCGCGGAGTCCGCGGACGCCGCCCGTCCCGTGGACGCGCGTCCCGTGCCCGTGGGAGCGGTGGTCGCGGCGGAGGCGGCCGAAGTCGAACGTGCGGCCGAGCGGTCCGGCGGAGAGACGGTCCGGCACCAGAACAGGCGCAAGTCCCGGAAGGCCAGACGCAGGAGCGTCCGGACGGGTTGACCGGGGAGGAACGGCCCGCACATGGGCCGCGCGGAGGCCGCCGGGGAGGATTTCCCGGCGGCCTCTCCGCGTCCCCGAACTGCTAATGTCCTGCGGTGACTTCGTACGGCCTCCTCGTCTCCCCCTCGCACAACCGGGTCTACGCACAGGCAGCCTCCGGCCTGGTGAAGGCGGAGCTGGCGGTGTTCGGCGAGCGGGCCCTCGGCGGACGCCTCCGCGACATCGAGGAGACGTCGATCGGCGGCGTCCCGTACGTGACGTTCTCGGCGGACGACCTGAGCGACACCGACATCCGGCTCCTGTCGAACCTGTCGTCGCTGTACGCCCTGTTCGAGATCGAGGGCGAGCTGCTCAGGCCGGTCGGGCTGAAGCCCCTGGACCTGTTCCCCAGCGACCTGCTGACCATCCAGAAGTACTCGGGGAAGACGAACGAGTACTTCACGAAGCTGCTGCTGAACGTCACCGCGATGGCGACCGACTCCCCCATGGACCTGGTGGCCGGCAGGCCCCGGCTGCTCGACCCGATGTGCGGGCGGGGCACCACGCTGAACCAGGCGATGATGTACGGGCTGGACGCGGCCGGCATGGACGTCGACGGCAAGGACTTCGACGCCTACGCGGCGTTCATCAAGACGTGGCTGAAGAACAACCGTGTGAAGCACCAGGCGGAGATCGCGCCCGTCCGGCGGGACAAGGCGGTGCTGGGCCGGCGCCTGCACGTCACCCTCGGCGCGTCCAAGGAGCTGTACAAGAGCGGCGAGACGATGGAGATCACCGTCGTGAACGCCGACGCGGCCGGGGCCGGGCGGTTCTTCCGGCCCGGGTCGTTCGACCTGATCGTGACGGACGCGCCGTACGGGGTGCAGCACGGCAGCCGGTCGAAGGGCGCGCGGCAGGGCCAGAAGAACGGGCCGCGGCTGTCGCGCAGCCCGGTGGAGCTGCTGGAGACGGCGGTGCCGGAGTGGACGCCGCTGCTGCGGCGCGGCGGCGCGATCGGGATCTCCTGGAACACGTTCGTGGGGCGCCGCGAGGAGCTGGCGGAGATCCTGACCTCCAGCGGGCTGGAGGTGCAGGACTCCGAGCCCTACCTGGGCTTCCGGCACCGCGTCGACCAGGCGATCTCCCGCGACCTGATCGTCGCCCGCAGATCCTGACCCTTTCTAAGGGCGCCACTCCTAGGGGGCGTGCCAGGTCTCCACGTGTGGGAGCAGCTCGCCGATGTCGTGGATCAGCGCGTCCGGGGGCGTGAGGCCGGGGCGGGTGAAGGCGTGCGTCGTCTGGTGCCAGATCTGCACGGCCCGCAGCCCGGCGGCCTTGGCGCCGTGGATGTCGTCGTAGGGGCGGTCGCCGACGAAGACGCAGGCGGCGGGATCGGTGGCGCCGACCGCGTCCATGGCGGCGCGGAACGCCTCGGCGTGCGGTTTCGTCCACGGGATCTCGCTGGAGTAGACGGCGCCGTCGAGCAGGCGGAGGACGTCGTCGCGGGCGAAGATCCGCTCGTGCAGGTCGCGGCTCCACATGGTGTTGGACAGGACGCCGACCTTGATGCCGCGCTCGCGCAGCTCGCGGAGCAGGCCGGGGACGGCCGGGTCGGTCCAGGTGTGCGGGGTCCACGTCTCGTAGTGGGTGTCGAGCAGCGCGTCGGTCGGCTCGACGCCGGCGAGCGCGAACAGCTCGGCGAGGGTGGCGCTGCGGTGCTCCTCGGTGCCGCGCCGCCACAGCTCCAGCTCCGCCTCGGCGAGGGCGGCGGCGACGGTCTCGACGCTGTCGGCGGGCAGGTGCGGGGAGCAGATCGTCCGCCACATCTCGGGCAGCTCGACGTCGTGCCAGGGGGTCAGCGTGCCGCCCCAGTCGAAGATCACTGCTTGTAGGGCCATGCCGGAAATCGTAACCATCCGGGCACTCCGCACGATGATCCGTTTACGCGGTGAACCTGTCCCGGAGGGCGCGACCGGGGCCGTCCTCGTCCCCGGTTTAGGAGCCCCTCCATGCGCAGACCGCTCGTCGCCTCCGCCCTGTCGGCCGCCCTGCTCGGCGCCGTCGCCGTCCCCGCGGTCGCGGGGACCATCCCCGACGGTCCGGGGAAGGGCCTGGTTCCGCAGTACATCGGCGGTCCGGCGACGCCGAAGGCGCTCGCGGGGAAGCCCGTGCCCGCCAACCCGTATCAGGGGCCGGTCGGCACGTCGTCGATGCACGCGGACGGCTACGCGTCCGACACCTACCCGTTCATGGGGCCGCTCGGCCGGAACCCCGAGGTGCTCAACGACGCCAAGGGCGGCGGGCTGCCGGGCCTGTGCTCGACGGTCACCTTCGCGAAGCGGACGGGCCTGATCGTCGCGCAGTGCACGCAGGGGCAGAACTTCATGCTGCGGCTGATCGACCCGGTGACGCTGAAGGACCTCGCCACCTACCAGCTCCCGCCCAGGTCGTCGACGGTGCAGGCGGTGTTCTCCGGCAGCCTCGACAAGGTCTTCACCGACACCTCCGGCGGCGCCTACTACTACCTGGACCCGCAGGACCGGGCGGTGCTCGCCGACTCGGCGTTCCACCTGCGCCGCTTCGCCCACGAGAAGGGGCCGGACGGCGCGTGGCGGTTCACGGTCACCGACGACTGGGACCTGTCCCGCTACCTCCCGCACGACTGCGCCACCTGGACGAACCCGTGGCCGAAGGGCGAGTGCGACCCGATCACCGCGGTCGGCCCGGACTGGACGGGCCTGATCTGGTGGATCACGCGGGCCGGGCGGATCGGCACCGTGGACCCGGGGTCGGGCGCGGTGAGGATGACGCGGCTGCCCGGCGAGCAGATCCAGAACTCGTTCGCGGCCGGGGCGGACGGCGTCTCGATCGTGTCGGACCACGCGCTGTACCAGATGAAGGCGGGCCCGGACGGGACGCCGAAGGTGCTGTGGCGCGAGACCTACGACCGCGGCACCGGCCGCAAGCCCGGGCAGATCGACCAGGGTTCGGGGACGACCCCGACGTTCCTCGGCGACCGGTACGTGGCGATCACCGACAACGCCGACGACCGGATGCACGTGATCGTGCGGCGCCGCGACGACGGCGGGCTGGTCTGCCAGGTCCCCGTCTTCGGCAGCGGCGCGAGCGCGACGGACAACTCTCTCATCGGCTACGGGAGCAGCCTGTTCGTCGAGAACAACTACGGATACAAGAACTTCTTCGAGCTGCCGCCCGGCGGGTCGTCCACGGGCGGGGTGAGCCGGGTGGACGTGAACTCCGGCGGGAAGGGCTGCCGTACCGTCTGGACGAGCCCGGAGCGGTCGCCGTCCACGGTGGCGAAGGTCTCCGTCCCGGCGGGGCTGCTCTACCTGTACACGAAGGACCCGCGCAAGGACCTGATCGACGCCTGGTACCTCACGGCGGTGGACGTCCACACGGGCCGGACCGTCTACAAGGTGCTGACCGGTACGGGCAAGTGGTTCGACAACAACTGGGCGCCCGTCACCATCGGCCCGAACGGGACCGCGTACGTGGGCGTGATCGGCGGCCTGGTCGCCGTCCGCGACCGCGATCAGGCCCGCCCGTAACCGCGATCAGGCCCCTCCGGAACGCGGTTAGGCCCGTCCAGACCGTGAGTAGGCGCGGCGCCAGCGGGGATACACGTCTGATCGGACGAACCCGACCGGACCGTGGAGGAGCCATGAGGGCGCGCAAGCCCGGGGAGAGCCGCGACTTCCGCGAGGACGTCGACGACATGGGCGACAACGATCAGGACATCGAGATCGGTCTGACCGAGGAGTACGTGACCGACCCGCCCGACGACCTGAGGATCGAGGACCCCCAGCCGGACCCGGACGGGCTGAGCATCGACGAGTACGAGCGGGAGGCGGAGCGGGCCGGCGACGACCCGCCGGAGCCCGACACCGCCGCGGAATCCGATGCCGTGAACCCCACCCGCCGCCCGTAGCCCGCTCGCGGCCTTCCGCAGCGCCCCGGCTCGGCGCGCGGCAGGGGCCCCGAGAGGCCGCGGCGCCCGTACGGACGTGTGCCGTACGGGCGCCGCGGCCGTTCTCCGGGCCTGGGGCTAGGGCATGCCGGGCCGCTGCAACTGCTTGCGGTAGGTCCAGAAGAACATCCGCTGGTTGGGGCGTTCGGTGATGCCGTAGATCCGGTCGCCGCCCGAGTACGGGTCGAAGGCCAGGGACTCCCCGCCGATCGGTCCGACGATCTTGAACGGCGCCTTGCCGTCCCCGTCCCGGTCGCTGTAGAACGCGCCGGGGGCGGTGAGGGTAGTGCTGTAGTAGATCGTGTCGCCGCCACCGCCGTGGTAGCCCGCGACGCCCTGGACGTTCGTGAGGTTCGTCCCGTACACGACCATGGACTTGACCTGGCCGGACGCGTCCGCCTGCAGCGAGCCGTCGGCGTTGAGCGGCCACCGGACGACGCGCATCGGCTTCGCCGACGTCACGCCGCCCCCGGTCTTGTACTCGGCCGTGAGCAGGCTCTTGGGCGAGGTGGTCGGGTCGTAGGTGACCGTGCTGAAGCACAGGTCCTTGTCCTTGGCGGACGGCGCCTTGTCCCAGGCGGGGCAGGCCCCCGCGTTGAGCGGCCGGTACATGCCGGTCTGGAACAGGACGTACTTCTCGCCGTGCGCGTAGAACTTGCCGTCCGTGGCGTCGACGCCCAGCCCGGTCTTGCCGGTGGGCACCTGGTAGGTGCGGCGGACGTCGTAGACCCGCAGGCCCGAGGTGTCGGCGGTGTAGACGTAGTCGCCGGCGAGGGCGACGCCGCCCTGGTGCTGGGGCGCGTCGGCGACGCCCTGGGCCGAGGCGGCGCCGGGCGCGGGCGCGGCGGGACGGACGTCCTTGACGGCGAGCTTGCCGGCGGCGGTCGCGGTCGGGATGGCGAGCGTGACGGGCTGGTAGGCGCCCGCCTTCTCGACCAGGGGGCGCTTGCCGACGGTGAGGCGCGAGCCGTCCGTCACCCAGTCGGAGCCGGACAGGTGCCGGTGGTACCAGCTGAGCACGAACCCGTCGAGCTGGGCGGTGCGGCTGGTCGCCACGCCCTGCGGGATCCAGGACTTGCTGCTCTTGTCGCCGTTGGCGAAGCACCAGGCGCCGACCGTCAGCTTGGCGTTCATCGCCTTGACCGCGTCGTTGGCCCCGCAGCCGCTCTTCCAGACCAGGCCGTTCTTCGCGCCGCTCGCTGCGGCGGCGAGGTTCGCCTGCCGCTTCATGCCGCGGGCCGGGTTCGCCGCCGTGTCGTCGAGCTGCTTGAGCGCGGCGGCGGAGACGGGAGAGGACTTCAGCGTGAACGAGACGCCGGAGAGCGGGGCGGTGTCGCCGGCGCCGACAGCGGCGGCGGCCTTGGACACGGTGACGTGCTCGGCGGATCCGGACGGCAGGGCGACGGCGCCGGCGACGGCGAGCGCGGCCGCGGCGGCGGTGGCGCCGAGGACGGCCGTCCTTCGGGGAGCGGGCATGGAGTCCTTTCCGTCGGGGCGGGAACAAATACGACAGAGGGGAGATCCTAGGCAGGAAGGCGATCAGCTGTCAGAGCAACGCGAGAGGTTGCTGACGAGCCCGCCGGGCGCGCCCGGCGCGGACCCCGTGGCAAAGATCACTTTGTGGTTCCGTGACCCGCTCCAGGGGAATGTCATACCGGAGCCGTAGGTTGCGCTAGGCGGGCGAGCTTGCGAGGTGACCGGGACATGACCGAGACAGTCGCGGCACCGGCACACCCCCCGGCCGACGTCGCCTCACCCCGTCCGCTGCCGGATGGGACACGATGGGACGGACCGGACATGGACGAGCCGTCCCCCGACGACCTGTTCCTCGAACGGCCGGCCGGCGCGCACGCCGTGGACGACGCGCCGAAGCGCCCCTGGTGGCGGCGCAAGGCGGGGCTCCTGCTCCAGTGGGGAGTGCTGCTCCTCGCCGTCGCGGCGCTGCCGCTCTACCGCGACTCGCTTCCCGACCTCGGCGCCATGTGGCACTCGATCCGGCACGCCGATCCCGGCTGGCTGACGATGGTGGTGCTCGCGGTGGCAGGCTCGATGGGCGCCTTCGCCCGGCTCCAGCGGCGGCTGCTGCGCGTCGGCGGGCTGCGGATGCCGCTGCGCCGCGCGTTCGCGATCACCTACGCGGGCAACGCGCTGTCCACGACGCTGCCGGCGGGGCCCGCGGTGAGCGTCGTCTACACGTTCCGGCAGTTCCGCCGCGGCGGGGCGTCGGCGAAGCTCGCCACGGCCGTGATCATCGCCGGGGGCGTCATCACCACGACGACCTACTCGGTGATCGGCCTGCTGGCGCTGCTCGCCGACCCGGCCACGCGGGGTCCGGCGCTGACCGGGCTCGCCGTGCCCGCCGTCCTGCTCCTGATACTGGTGCCGCTGCTGCGGTGGCCGCGCCCGCGCGCGGTGCTGACGGCGCCGCCGCGCCGCGCCTTCCAGTTCGCGCTGGCGCATCCGAAGCTCGGCCCGTGGGCCGAGCGGCTCGCCGGCGTCCGCGACGTGCTGCGCCCGAACCGGCGCGACTGGGCCGCGCTGATCACGCTCGCGACGCTGAACTGGGTGCTGGACATCCTCGCGCTGCTGGCCGCGGCCCACGCCGTCGGCATCGACGTCGACCCGCACGCCGCCGCGCTCGCCTACTTCGCGGCGCAGGCCGCGGGCAGCGTGCTGCCGGTGCTGCCGGGCGGCCTCGGCGCGATCGAGGGCAGCATGGCCGCCTCGCTCGTCGCGTTCGGCGCGGCGCTGTCCCCCGCCGCCGCGGCGGTGGGCCTGTACCGGCTCGTCTCGTACTGGGGCGTCGTCGCCGCCGGCTGGATCGCCTGGCTCGGCCTGCACGAGGGGCCGCGGCTGCCGGCGCCGGTGAAGGCCCGGTTCGCCGGGGCGGGACGGCTCGTCCTGGACGGCCTGACCTCGACCGCGACGCTCAACCCGTACAGCGCGGTGCCGCTCGTCATCCCGGCCGAGGCGCGCCGGCCATAGGCGCATCACCCGATCCGCAGAGCCCCGGGCCGCAGGGCGGTCCGGGGCTCGGCCATGGGACCGAGATCCGACCGGGACCTTTGACGGAGATCGTCCCTTTTGGGAATCATCATTCCCGGAGAGCGGCTTTAGTGGTCATGCAGGCCGCACCCCCTCCTCCCGGCGACACGCCCGCGCGACCCGGACCGGCGGGGCCCCGACGCCTGAGCAGGCGATTGGTCGACAGAAGGGATCGAGCCCCCATGGCGCAGGGAGCCATCACGCCGGCGGCGGACCTCGACGGCGCACGGTTCCGGCAGGTGATGGGCCGGTTCGCGACCGGCGTGGTCGCCATCACGGCCGTCGAACCCGGCACGGCGCGGCCCACGGGGATCGCCGCCAACTCCTTCACCTCGGTCTCCCTCGATCCTCCCCTCGTGGCGTTCTGCGTCGCCCACACCAGCACCACCTGGCCCCGGCTGCGCACCTCGGACCGGCTCTGCATCAACATCCTCGGCGAGCCCCAGCTCGACGTCTGCCGGCGGCTCGCGCTCAAGGGCGGCGACAAGTTCGAGGGCATCGACTGGACGGCGAGCCCGAGCGGCGCCCCCGCCATCGAGGGCGCCCTCGCCTGGATCGAGTGCTCCGTCGAGCAGGAGCACGTCGCCGGCGACCATGTCATCGTCGTCGCCCGCGTCCACGCCCTGGACGAGAACCACGACGGCCGCCCCCTGGTGTTCTACCGGGGCGCCTACGGAGGCATCGCCTAGCTCAAGGCGCGCCCTGGAGGCGGGCTCCTAGCGCGCCGAAGGGGAGGCGATCTCGGCGCCGCGGAGGCGGGCGAGGACCTGGACGGGATCGGACAGCACCTCGGCGAACGCGAACTCGGCGGCACCGACCAGGGTGGTGTCGTCGCCGAGGGCGGCGGTGCGGAGCCGGACCTTCTCGCGCGGCGCGTCGAGCGCGCCGGTCGCGAGCACGCTGCGGATCTGCGCGGCGGCGCCGAGGTAGATGTCGCGCAGCGTCCCGCCGAAGATGACCAGGCCGGGGTTGAACACGTTGACGAGGTTCGCGACGCCGAGGCCGAGCCAGGTGCCGACGCGGTGCAGCGCCTCGCGGGCGACGATGTCCCCGCGGTCGGCGGCGTCCACCACGTCGCGGACCGCGTCGCGGCCCGCCTTGTTCGTCGGCTCCTCGCGGCCGGCGTGGGCGAGCAGCGTCCGCTCCCCCACCTCGGCCTCCAGGCAGCCCTTCGAGCCGCAGGCGCACTGCCGGCCGCCCGGATTGACGATCATGTGGCCGATCTCGCCGCCGAAGCCCTCGTCGCCGCCGAGCAGCCGGCCGTGCGCGATGATGCCGCCGCCGACGCCGACGTCGCCGTGCAGGTAGATGAGGTTGTCGCAGTTCACGCCGGCGCCGCGCTCGTGCTCGGCGAGCGCGCCGAGGTTGGCGTCGTTGCACACCGACACCGGGATGCCGAGGCCGAGCCGGCGCGACAGGGCGTCGCCGAGCCGCAGGTCGCCGACGTCGAGGTTGGGGCCGAACATGATCATGTCGTCGGAGCGGCGGACGGTGCCGGGGAAGCCGAGGGCGGCGCCGACGCAGACCGCGTCGCGCTCGGCCTTGCGGACCAGCGAGCGGGCGCCGGCGACGAGCATGCCGAGCAGGTCGGACGGGTCGGAGTCGCGGGCGCGGGTGCCCTCCCGGCGGTCCAGGACGACGCCGCCGAGGCCGACGCGGGCGACGACGAGCCGGTCGACGCCGACCTCGAACGCCAGCACGTAGACCCGGGTCGACTCGGGCCGCACGACGAGGGACGGGCGCCCGGCGCGCCGCCCCGGCCCGCGCGGCAGCTCCTCGCGGACGAGGCCGGCGGCGGTGAGGTCGGAGGTCAGCGCCATGATGGTGCTGCGGTTCAGCCCGAGGCTCTCGGCGAGCGTCGCGCGGGACGCGGGGCCGCGCAGGTGCACGAAGCGCAGCAGCGTCCCGAGGTTGTGCCGCCGGATGTCCTCTTGTGACGGGCCCGCCTTCATCATCGCCGCAGCCCCAGGTCGCCGCTGACGCCGGAGGTGATCAGCTCGACGACCTGCCGGTGGGTGACGTCGGCGGTGCGCACCTGCGCGGCCATGCGGCCGAGGTACAGCGCGGCGATCCGGTCGGAGACCGCGAACACGTCGTTCATGTTGTGCGAGATGAGCACGACGGCGAGGCCCTTGTCGGCGAGCCGCCGGACGATCTCCAGGACCTGCTGGGTCTGCGCGACGCCGAGCGCGGCGGCGGGCTCGTCCAGCACGACGAGCTTGCTGTCCCACAGCACGGCGCGGGCGATCGCGACCGTCTGCCGCTGCCCGCCCGACAGCGTGGAGATCTTCTGCCGGACCGAGCCCATGGTGCGGACGGACAGGCCGGACAGGGTCCTGCGGGCCAGCTCCTCCATCCCGGACTCGTCGAGCGCGATGCCGCGCCGCTGCTCGCGGCCGAGGAACAGGTTCTGGACGATGTCGAGGTTCTCGCAGAGCGCGAGGTCCTGGTGGACGACCTCGATGCCGAGGGCGGCGGCGTCGCGCGGGCTGCCGAGCCGCACGGGGCGGCCCTCGAAGCGGTACTCCCCCGCGTCCGGCGCGTGGATGCCGCCGATGCACTTGACGAGGGTGGTCTTGCCGGCGCCGTTGTCGCCGACCAGCGCGGTGACCTCGCCCGGGTACGCGGAGAAGGCGATGTCGTGGAGGACCTTGACGGAACCGAAACTCTTGTCGATGCCGCGCAGGTCGAGGACGGGCGTCACTGCCATGCCGAGGGGCTCCCACCGTGCCGCGTCACCGCGCGCCGATCGGTCGTGGGCAGTGAGCGTATCAGCCGCGTTCACGGGCCGGGAAACGCGCGCGGCGCCGCCCGGAGCCGGCGGCTCCGCGTCGAACGGCGGCACGGGGCCGAACGGCGGCACGGGGTCGGACGGCAGGGCGGGACCGTACGGCAGGGCCCGGGGGCCGGCGGCGGGGGGCGCCCGGCCCCCGGCGGGGCGCGGCGGGG